>JAHIWI010000065.1 GCA_018816185.1 Bacillota bacterium | reverse complement strand
TTATACAGAAACACTCGGTTTATCCGTGTTGAAAATCGAAGAAGTAGCATCAGAATCCGTTCGCGTAGCATTTATTGATGCTGGCAACGTTAAATTAGAACTACTTGAACCAATGTCTACACAAAGTGCCATCCATTCTTTTATTGAGAAAAAAGGTGAAGGTATCCATCATATCGCTTTTGGAGTGGAAGGAATTGAAGAGCGAATGAAAGAACTTCGCGTAAAAGGAATACGTGTTTTAAATGAACAACCGAAAATTGGAGCGGGTGGCGCACAGGTCGCGTTCTTACATCCGAAATCTTCATTCGGTGTCTTATATGAACTTTGTGACAAAACAGGTTTAAAGGAGTAAATACATGGACATTTATGAAAAAATCAGTGAATTATACGACCGTAAACGTGAAATAGAACTTGGTGGTGGAGACGAACGTATTGAACGTCAACATGCTAAGGGTAAATTAACCGCACGAGAGCGTATTGATTTACTTGTCGATCAAGGTACATTTGTAGAGCTGAATCCTTTTATTGAACATCGTACGGTTGATTTTGGGATGGACAAGCAAAAGGGACCAGGTGAAGGGGTTGTAACTGGATACGGAAAAGTTAATGGACGCTCAATCTATTTATTTTCACAAGATTTTACGGTCTTCGGTGGTGCTTTAGGTGAAATGCATGCGATGAAAATTGCGAATGTAATGGATCTAGCAGCTAAAAATGGCGCACCGTTTATTGGGTTAAACGATTCAGGTGGTGCACGTATTCAAGAAGGTGTCGTATCTTTAGATGGATACGGTCAAATTTTCTATCGAAATTCAATTTATTCTGGAGTAATTCCACAAATTTCTGTCATCCTTGGACCATGTGCTGGAGGTGCAGTTTATTCACCAGCAATCACTGATTTTGTATTTATGGTGGATGAATCAAGCCAAATGTTTATTACCGGACCAAAAGTAATTGAAACGGTTACGGGTGAGAAAATATCAGCTGAGGATTTGGGTGGCTCAAAAGTACATAATGCAATTAGTGGAAATGCCCATTTCCGTGCGAAAACCGAACAAGAAATTTTACAGCAAGTGAGAGATTTGTTAAGTTATCTCCCACAAAATAACGATGAAAAACCACCTAGACTTGAAGCTGATATGAAAGATGATTACCGACCTGAATTAACGGAAGTCATTCCATTTGACGCGATTCGTCCTTATGATATTCGTAAAGTAATCGAACAAGTAGTAGATCAAGATTCGTTTATGGAAGTTCAAAAAGAATTCGCTCGTAATGTAGTAATTGGACTTGCTCGAATCAAAGGTGAAGTTGTTGGGTTAGTTTGTAATCAACCAAAAGTCATGGCAGGCGGTTTAGATATCGATTCTTCTGATAAAGCTGCACGATTTATTCGTTTTTGTGATTCGTTTAACATCCCAATCATTACGTTTGAAGATGTAACAGGATTCTTCCCAGGTATAAAGCAAGAGCATGGCGGAATTATTCGTCACGGTGCGAAGATTTTGTATGCATACTCTGAAGCAACTGTTCCTAAAATGACCGTCATTTTAAGAAAGGCTTATGGTGGCGCATACGTCGCTTTAAACTCTAAATCAATTGGCGCAGACTTAGTGTTTTCTTGGCCGAATGCAGAGATTGCCGTGATGGGTCCTCAAGGCGCAGCTAACGTAATCTTTTCCCGGGAAATCGCGCAAAGCGACAATCCGGAACAAACGCGTGCGACAAAAATCGAGGAATATCGTGAAAAATTCGCAAATCCTTACGTAGCTGCCGCTCGTGGGATGGTGGATGATGTTATAGACCCTCGAGAAACTCGAATTAAGCTTATACAAGCACTTGATATGATGCGAAATAAGAAGGAATCACGACCAGCTAAGAAACACGGTAATATTCCACTATAAAGGAGTTTTTCATTTGACAAATCAACGTTTAATAGACGAATTTTTCGAGTTGGTGCAAATCGACTCTGAAACAAAACATGAGCAAGTGATTGTACCTATCTTAAAATCAAAAATGGAAGCGTTAGGCTTTCAAGTTATTGAAGATGATTCTGCTACGAGAAGTGGCCATGGCGCAGGCAATCTCATTGCGACATTAAAGGGAAGTAAAGCTGATGTTGATTCAATCTACTTTACTTGTCATATGGACACAGTAGTTCCTGGAAAAGGCATTAAGCCCGAATTACGTGAAGATGGATATATTTACTCAGATGGAACAACTATTTTGGGTGCAGATGATAAAGCAGGTATTGCAGCATTATTCGACATGGTTAAACGATTAAAAGAAGAGTCAATTGATCATGGAGATATTCAATTTATCATTACTTCTGGCGAAGAGAGTGGCTTAGCTGGAGCTAAGGAACTTGATGCATCACTTATCAATGCCAAATATGGTTTTGCTGTCGACTCAGATGGAAAAGTAGGCGGAATTGTTACTTCAGCACCGTATCAAGCTAAAATTTGGGCTACGATTCGAGGGAAGACTGCTCACGCAGGTGTAGCTCCTGAAAAAGGAATATCAGCAATCAATATTGCGGCGAAAGCCATTTCGAAAATGTCTTTAGGACGAATTGATGAAGAAACTACAGCAAATATTGGTCGTTTTGAGGGCGGGGGAGCAACAAACATCGTTTGTGATGAAGTTCATATTTTAGCTGAAGCTCGTTCAATTGTGGAAGACAAACTAACGAAACAAACGGAGCACATGCAATTGGTCTTTGAAAAAGTTGCTACCGATATGGGTGGCTCTGCTGAAGTGGATGTGAAGCTTATGTACCCTGGTTTCCGCTTTGGTCCTGAGGAACATGTCACAAAGGTGGCGATACAAGCTGTTAAGAATGTAGGACGCACGCCTTTATTAGCAGCAAGCGGTGGAGGCAGTGATGCAAATATCATCGCTGGATTTGGGATCCCTACAGTCAATCTTTCTGTCGGGTATGAAGAAATCCATACAAAAAATGAACGTATGCCAGTTGAAGAGCTTGAAAAGTTATCAGATTTGTTAGTTGAGATTGTCAAAGTTTCTGCTACTAAATCATAAAACAACTGTGGGGGTAGAGTATGACAAGTATCAAAGTGGTTGTGTTTCGTTGTGGAAATGAAGATTATGCTATTCCTGTCGAACATGTCGTTTCAATTGAAAAATTAGAACAAGTTAATCCAATTCCTCATTTACCAAACTATTTCTTGGGGTTAATGAAGATTCGCGGAGAACTTGTTCCAATCGTTGATTTTGAACAAATCCTTTACGGGCGTAGTGCCAGTTCAGATGAACAAGTTCGTGTAATCGTTTTACAAACCGAAGAAATGTTTATTGGTCTTTTAGTGTTAGAGGCAAAAGAGATTTTAGATATTGCCAATGAAGATTTAAAACAAATTGGACTAGTGAATTATTCAAAGACACAGTATTTTTCTTCTGTGGCCAATTTAGAAAATCGTGTAATTACGATTATAGATCCAAGCATTTTAGTGCGCACGATTGACGGCATTAAAGAAATTCAAACTTACTTGGAATCAGTTGAAGCTGAATAAACAAACAAGACGCTAGGATGCCCTTGCGTCTTGTTTTTTGTTACACTTATATAAACACTAAATGATGAAAAACGGAGAGGCGAATGTCAATGAATATCGAAAAACAAACGACATCTCGAGTGATCCTCCATATTGATATGAATTCTTTTTATGCATCAGTTGAACAATCTTATGATCCAGCTTTAAAAGGAAAAGCGATTGCTATTGCTGGAAATCCAAAAGAACGAAGAGGTATTTTGGTAACTTGTTCTTATGAAGCACGAGCAAGAGGCGTTTATACAACCATGAGTGTTTGGGAAGCGAAAAGAAAATGTCCGGAACTTATTTTATTGCCACCAAATTTTGAAAGATATCGGATTGCCTCAAAAGCGATGTTTGATTTACTGCGTACATACACACATCTAGTCGAACCTGTTTCCATAGATGAAGGATATGTTGATTTATCGGAAAATGAACGACCTATGTCGGTAGTAGAAATCGCGAATGAGATTCAACAAAGGCTTTTAACAGAACTTGATTTGCCTTGTTCTATCGGAATTGCGCCAAATAAATTTTTGGCAAAAACGGCTTCAAATTTGAAGAAACCGATGGGTATAACCATCTTA
>JAHIWI010000327.1 GCA_018816185.1 Bacillota bacterium | reverse complement strand
CGGATGAATCCAGTCATGTAAAAGCGAGATACTCGGTTCGTTCCCACTTCGCTTAAGAACATCAAACTATCGTAGAAACGGTTTAAGGTAAATCCGGATGGAAACTTCCCATATAGATACTGCCATTTAGGCAATGTCCAATACAGCAAGAAACCAATAATGATAATACCTAATGTCATAAACAGTTCTATATTAGGACCATGCCAAGCTTTAATATGAATATCGATATCGCTTGGTGTTGCATATAAGAACGGTTGAATCGCCAAAACAGCCGGTTTAACCAAGGCATCACCAATCAGATTTGGAATAAAGAAAATAACTAATACGAGCGTTCCTAAAATAGCAGGTGAAATCAGCATCCCAATTGGGGCTTCATGTGCTGTTTTAGGCAATAAGTCAGGTTGATGCTTTCCTGTAAAGGTGCGGAAAACAAAGTAGAAGCTATATACAAAAGTAAAGACACTAGCAATCCATGCAATGATTGGGAATAAAATCCCCCACGTTTCAAAAGCAAAAAACTCAAATTCTGTAATCGAAAGCATGCCTGTTAAAAACATTTCTTTACTTAAGAATCCATTAAAAGGTGGAAGACCCGCCATAGATAAACTACCAATCATCGCAATCGTAAACGTAACCGGCATTAAGCTCATTAGTCCGCCTAATTTCCGAATATCGCGAGTACCGGTTTCATGGTCAACAATCCCTGCAACCATGAACAAACTACCTTTGAAGGTTGCATGATTAATCAAATGGAAGATTGCAGCAAAAGCAGCATATTGAAATATGTCATTCTCTTCAACACCTGTATGGAACGAAATAGCTCCAGCACCAAGTAATGACATGATTAAACCTAGCTGACTCACTGTTGAGAAAGCAAGAATTCCTTTTAAATCTGTTTGTTTCAATGCAAAGAATGAACCCCAAAATAATGTTAATAAACCGATTCCCGTAACTAGCCAAATCCATATTTCTGAACTCGCATAAATCGGTGTGAAACGAGCAACTAAATATAATCCGGCTTTAACCATAGTGGCTGAATGTAAGTAAGCACTAACCGGTGTAGGAGCTTCCATTGCATCAGGTAACCAAATATAGAATGGAAACTGTGCAGATTTAGTAAATGCGCCAAGTAAAACTAAAATGAGCGACCACACAAACCACTCATGATTAAGGAGAGTAGGTGCCTGTCCAATTAATTCTCGAATCGAATAGGTATCACCCATAATCGAAAGTAAAACAAATCCACCAAGCATCATCAATCCACCAAAGACAGTGATCATCATGGATTTGAGTGCGCCAAAGCGAGATCGATCTCGCTTATACCAATACCCGATTAAAAGGAACGATGAAATGGACGTTAGTTCCCAAAAAAAGTACAAGCTAATCAGGTGGTCAGATTGAACAATTCCAAGCATAGCCGTCATGAAAAGCATTAAATAAACATAGAAATTATGTAATTGTTCGCGTGTTTTATCTAAATAGAAAATAGAATACAGCACAACCAACGATCCAATTCCAGTAATTAATAGTGAGAATAACAAGCTTAAACCGTCTATATAGGAAATAAACGAAATATCAAGCGTTGGAATCCACGGTAAAGAGGATGTAAATGTTTTACCTTTACTCACTTCCGGTAAAAAGGTCGTGTATATAGCAAACAAAAAGACCGGCACTAAAAGGGCGAACCAGCCTGTATGTATTCCGTTAATTTTCTTAAACAAAAACGGTATGAAAAGAGCCGCAATCATCGGAATGAATATGAAAAGTACAAATGACAAGTTAATCCTCCTTCATTAAATAATTTAAATTTATTGTTTATAAAGTCAAGTATAGCGTAGTTTTAAGCGGATTGCATGAGTGACTACTCAAAGGAAAGGTTGCTAACGGTGTATTTTCTCAGCTATGATAAATAGGAAGAAACATCGCAGATAATGAGGGAAATTCATGAAAAATCCATATATTTTTGGTTATTTACCACTGATCACAATTATCCTATTTAGTTTAACTTTTGGTGTGTATACCGTTACGGAAGCATTAGATTTATTTAAAGGAATCGGCGTCTATTCCGGTATGCGAGAATTTCTGTCTGATTTACAGTTGCGTTTGTTCTTATTAATCGTTTTCGCCTTGTTCTATTTTATGGTTTTTTCAGCTTTAAAATTAATTGCTGAAACCATTCATGAATTAGCGATGCTTTTTTTCTCTAAAGATTTTGAAGGTCATACCATACACCACGCTAGAGGTGGATATGTCGTTTACTTTTTTGGTGGATTAGCGTCTGTTATCGGGATTCAATCACTGCCAATCTTAATCCTTATCTTTGGTGTGACAACCTTTATCTATTTCATTTATGTTATTTATAAATTAAGTCATACGATGACGATGTCTGGTACGGTCGGAATGATTTTGTTTGAAATAGTGGTTTGGAGTCTATTTATATCATTAGTCGTCTATGTTTTATTGAAACTTTACAACGGATTAATGGCAAGCTTGCCTTTCTTAGAATAAAAAAAGGGGTGTTCCAAGAGTCATGAAAAGTGACCTCTAGAACACCCCTTTGCTATGTTTAAAAAGATATTACTGTTTTATTAACTCCGAGAATAAATAATGGTGAATTTTTTCTGATTCAATATCGCCCATATCACGTGGTTGATCGTATCCGATCCAAACTGTGGCGGTATATTCTTCTGTTAGTCCGGATAGCCAAAAGTCATGAAAATCATTAGTAGTACCAGTCTTCGCTCCGATATAACTTGAATCTCCTTGAATTCCAATGCCAGTGCCGTTGTCTACAACATCTTGAAGCATAGTTCTCATGTAAGATATAGTCTCAGCTGACCATATTTCTTGTTTTTCTGAATCCCATGCATATAAAAGATCCCCATTTTTATTTTTCACAGATCGGATTGCACGGGTAGGTTGATATTGTCCATTTATGAAACTAGAATAAGCGTCGGCCATTTGTAAACTAGTTACCCCGTTGTTAAAACCGCCGATTGCTGCCGGGAAATTGTGATCTTCCATGTTGACTTCACTAAATTGGAAACGATTTAAAAATCCAAAAGCTTGTTCAATTCCAACGGTTTCAAACAGTCGGACAGCAGGAGTATTATAACTAAATCGAAAGGCTTGCTTAATCGGGACATCTCCATAAAATGCACCACCATAATTTTGTGGGCAAAATGTTCCAATACAATATTTCCCTCCATTGACTTGGCTATCAGGAGAATATTCCGTTGTTTCAAAAAAAGGTGCGTAAACAAGTAATGGTTTTATCGCTGAACCAGGTTGTCGGTAACCTTGATAGGCTCTGTGAAAATCAAATTTACGATAATCCTTACCACCATATAGGGCAATAATTTCCCGGGTTTTATTGTCAATCAAGGCAGCTGATGCTTGCAATTCGGTATTTTCTAGTTTTTTGTTAAAACTACGATCTATCGATTGCTGCTTGAGGGGATCTAAACTCGTCTCGATCGTTACACCTGTCGATACGATTTCATCCACTTTACTTTTTAACTCTGCTTTAATTAAATCTTTCATGGCAGGATCTTGAGCTTTTTCTAAGCGTTCAGCAAATCCGTCTTTCTCGGCAATTAAGTCTGATAATTCTTTAATAACATATGTACTGTAGGAAGGATACTGTTGTACTTTTTGTTTTGTCTTTAACGTAATTTTTTGTGACTTGAATTCATTCGATTGTTCTTGCGTTATCGTCCCATTTTTAGCTAAAACATCTAGTAAAAGTTCTTGACGTAGTTTCGTCTCCTTAAAATTCTTAAGAGGATTATAGAGCGATGGGTTATTTGGAATGGCCGCTAAAAACGCCATTTCTGCTTCCGTACACTCGACTAAATTCTTTTGGAAATAATACGTTGCCGCTGCACCAATACCATACACTTGATTACTAAAATACATTTCATTCATATACATTTCTAAAATCTTTTCTTTCGATGAAACTTGTTCCAATTCATACGCATATAAAAGCTCGGTTACTTTACGTTCGTAGGTTTTTTCTTCCGTTAAATAACGCATGCGAACTAATTGTTGAGTGATGGTACTACCACCTTGTTGTGATTGTTGTGCAGAAGAATTTGAAACAACAGCACGAACGATCGCGCTTAAATCATATCCAACATGTTCATAAAAATCGGTATCTTCACTTTGAATAAACAGCTCTTGAATAAAGAAAGGAATATCCTCATATTCTAAAGGCTTGCGCCACTCAACATATTCTTCTGAAAATATTTTGCCATTTCGATCTTTCATTGCAACTGGGGAAGAAAAGGAAGGTTCCGTTAACTGGATGGAACTTTTTACTTGAGTTTGAAACTGAGTAGCTGCATGAATTTCACTTCCTATTTGCGTATATAAAAAGATCATAATCGGCAAGGCTAATACTATTGTAGATATCCCAATAAATTGTCGCATCCTGAAACCTCCTTTCTAGTAAATACCTACAAAAAGAATAGCACACTTTTCATAGAGAAAAGTGTGCTAATTGTACCTCATGCACGTTGATGTGCTTCTTCTTCTAATAAAACATCTTCAAAATCCTGATCAGGCATTTTGCGAGTCAAAATGAGAACTATATAGGATAGAAGGAATAGGGCACCGGTGACAAAAAACACGGATGATATTCCGATGAAACCACTAACAATTCCACCAAACATTGGCCCAATAATACTACCTAAAAAGCGAAAACTTGTATTATAACCCATTACTTCACCTTGAATTTCAATAGGTGATTCTCTTCTAACAAGTGCAGTTGTGATCGGAATTAGCCCACCAACTGCGATTCCGAATAACAAACGTAATCCAATCAGGTGCCATAATTCAGTCACAAATGCCTGAGGGACGATAAACAAAAAGGCAAGTAAGAGTAAGAAAGTTAATACTTTCTCGTATCCAATCGAATCACCTAGTCGACCCCAATATCTTGCAAACAGTAAATTTCCTATTCCAGCAGCACTAAATGTAATACCTGCCAGAAACGCGACATCAGTTGAATCTGTAAGGCCTGCAACATACAAGGATAATAGGGGCTGTATACTAAAATTCCCTATTTGAATTAACGAAGTAATAATCATTACATGTAACAACAATCGGTGATGCATTAAACCTGCAAACACCGTTTTTCTCGTGTAAACATGTGCGTCAGCAGATGGCGTTTTACGGATTTCATTAATTCCTACCATAACGAGCACGGCCGCTAAAGAAATGACAACTGAGGTAATAACAAATGTATATTGGAATCCGAATGAGTCAGCAAGTAATCCACCTAAAACAGGTCCAAACAACGTTCCGGAAACACTCCCCATTTGTAACGTACCTAACGTTTTCCCTGCAACTTCCTTAGGTGTTTGAGAACTGATAAAAGCCAATGAAGTGGGGATGAAACCAGTTACAATTCCCATGAACAAACGCAAGAAGAAAAACGCTTCAACAGAATCTACAAATCCCATCAATAAAATACTGATGGATATACCAAAACCATTGATAATTAGGATTGGTTTATATCCGAATTTATCTGCGATTCTGCCCCAAATCGGAGACATTAAAAAAGCAGAAACAAAGGTAATACCAAAAACCATGCCGGACCACTTTTGGACATAAGCATCTGAAAAATCACCCATTGTGTTAATATATAGTGATAAAAAAGGCATGATCATGGTCGCTGTGCCGGCTACTAAAAAATTGGAAACAAACATTATATAGAAATTTCTTTTTTGTACGGTCATACGTTCACTTCTTTCTAAAACAAAAACATTCCATTCATAACCCATACTATTATAAAACATTTCGGCTTCCGAATAAAGTGATATGCCTTAATTACTGTAAAAACAAAAGTAATATGATAGAATATCTGAGGGTGAAACGAAAATGAAAAAACAAGGTTTATTGGTCATTTTTAGTGCAATTCTGATCCTATCAGGTTGCGGAACTAAGAAAGAAGATCAAGCAGAAAAAAACAATGAAGCTGTTGAAGACACTAAAACAACAGCCTCAGAAAAAGGAGAGAGTCAAATGTATCCACAATTATCAAAAGAAGTTGCAACAAACGAAGCATTAGTAGTAATGAACACAACTATGGGAGCAATCAAAATTAAATTATTCCCTGAGGTAGCACCTAAAACTGTTGAAAACTTCCTTACTCATGCAGAAAACGGTTATTATGACGGCATCATCTTCCACCGCATCATTCAAGATTTCATGATTCAAGGTGGAGATCCAACTGGTACAGGTATGGGTGGCGAAAGCATTTACGGATCTACATTTGAAGATGAGTTCTCAGATAAAGCGTTCAACCTACGTGGAGCTTTATCAATGGCTAACGCTGGACCTGGTACAAATGGAAGCCAATTCTTTATCGTTCAAGCAAGCCGTGTCGATTCAAGCATGTTAAAACAAATGAAAGATGCTGGCTATCCAGAAGAAATCGTAGAAGCATATGCTACTAACGGTGGTACTCCTTGGTTAGACAACCGTCACACAGTTTTCGGACAAGTAGTTGAAGGATTAGAAGTTATTGATGAAATGGCTTCAGTTCAAAAAAATGGTAGCGACAAGCCACTTGAAGATATTAAAATCGAATCGATCGAAGTTCTTCAAAAATAAGTTAGGAAGTGTCAAATATGGGTTCATGGATGGTTATCCTGTTTCTCTATTTTCCTGAAGACAAATCAGAGTATATACCAGCAGCAATCAGCTTCATCATTTTTTCAATTGCTTGTGTATTAACTTTTAGATGGATTGTTAAGAAGTCTAAAAAACAAGAAGAGCAAGTGAAGGAGTTAGAAGAAAGAGTGTTGCGTGAACGTCAGCTAGAAAAAGAAAACAATCAATGATAATAGAAATGGCCGACCCCGTTATGGAGTCGGCCATTTTTGTTTTTAGACTTAAGAAATAATAGTTTTTATAGCATCATGAAATCATTATACATTTACACAAGACTTAAAATTGTGGTCGGCAATTTCTTTCGCTTTCCACGGACGAAATGCTAGTCTCCTCGGTTCTTAAAAACCTATGCTCCTGCGGTTACTCGTCGCAAACGAATTGTGTACAATTCGTTGCCTGCGTGGTCTAGCAAAATTCGTTTTTCCGCAGGAGTCTTCAGAAATAGCCGACCACTTGCTTATATAAATAGGTTGAATTTTAAGTTTAAAAAGGAATATAGAGATATACAAAATTGGTTGTTTGCTAAAAGTCAGTACCGGTCGTAGCTGGACGTCTGGAAGTAATAAAATTATTTTTGTATATCCTTACATGATGAAAAAAATGAAGAATATGTCATTAGTAGTTATAGAGATTATAGTTGATTGAAATGGAGGCGGCGACTCCAGGGGGAACAGCAAGAGATTTAGACCCTGGACTGAGCAAAGCGAGGGAAGCGGCTAAAGCCTTGCCCCCCGGAAAGCGTCCGCAGCAATGAAAATCAACATTTTCTATTTGTAGATAGTTAAAAATGGCCGACCTCGTTATGGAGTCGGCCATTTTTGTTTTTGATCAAAAGCAACTTAACTCAGTGCATGTATAAACCTATCTACACCATCTTCAACTGTTTTGCGAGGACAAGCAATGTTCATACGCATAAATCCTCTACCTGATTCTCCGTACTTAGAGCCCGGTTCTAAGGCTAATTTCCCTCTATGAAGTAACAACTCCATCATTTCTTCTTCAGATAATCCGGTAAGTCGATAATCAATCCAAAGCAAGTAAGTTGCATCAGGGCGAACGATTTTTACTTTAGGTAATGCAGTTGTAATGGTGTCAATTGCATAGTCAATATTTGATGATAAAACTTCTAATAATTCTACTAGCCAAGGTTCGCCATGTTCATAAGCTGCTTTTAAAGCAGTCGCTCCAAAAGGACTCAACTCCATTTGACCATGAGCTGCTGCGTGATCTCGCAATTGTTCACGCTTTTGAGCATCGGTAACAATCATCACTGCAGCTTGTACACCCGCTAAATTGAATGTTTTAGTTGGGGCAACACACGTAATAATTCGATCTGCTTCATTGTCAGCTAAAGATGCTAAAGGATAATGAGTGTGTCCTGGATAAACCAAATCTGCGTGTATTTCATCAGATAGGATTATCGTGTCGTATTTCGCACATAATCGGATAATTTCAATTAACGATTCTTTGGACCAAACCATTCCTCCAGGATTATGAGGATTACATAAAATAAATAGCTCAATCCCGTTTTGTAACTTTTCTTCAAATGAAACGAAATCCATTTCATAGGTTCCGTCTGACTCTTTTAAAGGACTTACTTCAACTTTTCTCCCAAGTTTTTCAGGGATACTGAAAAATGGCGGATAGACGGGTGGTGTGACCAAAATGCTAGCACCAGGTTTGGTGAACGTTTCGACTACAGTTGCAATTGCCGGGACTACGCCATGATGAAAGAGCATCCATTCGGTTTTTGTATTCCAGTTATGCTTAGTATGTAACCATGATTGAACAGCTGTTTTGCAACCTTCACATATGTATGAATAACCGAAAATAGGGTGATTGATTCTTTCTTGTAAAGCCTCAGTTACAACAGTTGGCGCTGCAAAATCCATATCTGCAACCCACATAGGTAAAATATCTGATGCATCGTTAATGTCGTAAATCTTCTCCATCCAATCCCATTTTACGGAGCGGGTATTGCGACGATTATATACTTGATCAAATGAGCTCACGTCAATTCCTTCTTTCCTTTTTTTATTAATATGGTATCATAGCCTTTATTAAAGAAAAGTAAATAGGTGAAAAAAGATGCAAACTATAGAGATGAATAGACGAGCAGTTTTAATACTAGCTTCTTGGGATCCGTTTCAATTAGGGTCTGAAGCATATGATACAGAAACGGCAGATGTCGTGGCAGCACTACAAGGTATTGATCATCCATCTGATCTTGCAAAAAAGATTCAAACCATTTATGAACATTCTTTCGAAAAATGGATTCCACTTGAGCAATGCATGCAAATTGCATACAAGCTTATTGCAGTGAAATTTGAAGCGAAATGTATTGTTTAGTATTATTGAATTCTATAACGGGGAGTCATAATAGTCATGACAAATGACTTTTATGACTCCTCGTTTTTTTGCTCAATACGCCTACTATTACAATATTAGCTTCTATTTTTACAAGTTTAGCTTTCAAATTTACAACATTACGTGTAAAAATTACAACAATAGCTACATAAATTACAACTTTTCAATCAATACCGTGTGTTCGTAAATTTGTTGCATAAAAGCGGATATCACTATAAAAAAGACGTAGCTTGCACCATTTGCGGTACAAGCTACGTCTTTTCTAATTATGAATTAACTTGAAGTCCATCCATTAAGTTTGAAACTGGAACTTCGAGTGCGTTGGATAATTTTAAAATGGCCTGTTCTGAAGGGATTTCTGAACCAGACTCATATTGTTCTAATTTTCCTGCACCAATTCTTGTTTTCAGCGATAAATCTTCTAAAGACATATTGCGTTCTTCGCGTAATGAGCGAAGCTGAGTGTGAAATTCTTGTTTCATCTTCATGCACTCCTTTCCATACATACATCATATGCTTGATACTATCTTATCATACCGTAAGACTTTATAAATGGGGAAATAAGTCGTCTTGCGCACACATCTGTAAATCTAACAATTTATTTAAAAAGAGCCTGAATTGTAGGCAACATAGCGTTTATAAAAACAAGGATAATCGCAGCTGGTGCTAAATATCGAACAATAAAATGCCAAACGTTGAACCAAAGCGAGGAAATATTTAACTCCGTAAACGTTTCGTTTTTTGTTAATACATAACCAGCAAAGATTGATATTAATAAGGCACCTAAAGGCAATCCAACGCTATTGGTAATAAAATCTGCAAAGTCGAAGAACGTTTTTCCGAAAATTTTAACGTCTGCAAAAACACCAAATGACAAGGCACTAGGAATACCAACTAAGAAAATTAGAAGTCCATAGATCCAAGATGAGCGCTTACGTTTATCATATGCATTTTTTAT
>JAHIWI010000326.1 GCA_018816185.1 Bacillota bacterium | reverse complement strand
TGATCCCGACTGGGCTCGAACCAGCGACCTCCACCCTGTCAAGGTGGCGCTCTCCCAGCTGAGCTACAAGATCGTTTTTACTAGGACAAATTCTATTATATCGCTGTGGACTAAATAGTCAATGCCCTAGGATAGGTGTCAAGCATTACTAGCTTAAGAAGTGAGTCCATTCAGTTTGAGCACGACCGTTGACGATGGTCCAACACTCGATGGCTACAGCTTTACCATCCATCGGCTCAAATGCTAGGGCAGCGCGTTGGAACAATGGACCCCACATATTAAGTGTTGTGTTGTTTAATAAAGTAGCATGAGGTACCCATTTTCCTGGCAAGTAAGGGGATATCTCTGTTGTATGCAAATCGGCAATTAAATTATACAAATCTGTATGGAATTCTATTAATTCTTTCGTGATCACAGGAGCGGCAAAAATCGTGCCCTTTTGTTTAAAAAAGCCAAGTGAAGCGAGAGAAATAAGCAATTGTTTTTGCTTTCCACTCCACGGCTTAATGATTTCGCCAAGAATTCCCGGATGAACTTGTTCAAAAGTAAACAAACTTATGTGAGGAGGAATTAACGTTTCTTTCCCACGAAGCGCAGCCCCTGCGAGATTACTTTGATCTTGTTCTAATTTAGTGGACAATTTATAGTCAAATCGAAGTACAAGTACTTGCATCTGATTCATTCCCTTCTTCATGAAGCGGTTTTTGATATGTTAGGTATATTTTTTCGTTGAAAAGGAGTGAATATCCTCTTTTAAATTGTTTGGAAATCATGAATTTTTGAATGAAGCGGGTGAATTCTAGAATAGGGGGATCTAATCCTAGAATGTGCCTAACGAATTCTAGAATAGACCTAACGCCCCTGTCAATCCTAGAATAACCATCACGAAATCGAGAACATCACCTCGCTAGCGATATCAGTCAGCCAATAATTCTTAAAATCACACCATTCATCCGCCGGCTTTTCTAAAACCAGCAGCTTTCGCTTCTTTCTCTGAACAGAACCATTCTTCTGGGTTTGTTTGGATATAGTGCTGACTATCTGGTACGTGATAAATTTTGTCACCATCACGATTAATGTTGCCTTTTATTAAACAGTCACTATTTTGCTCAAATACGGCTTGATTAAAACCTCGATCCGTTGCATAGTTTTCGACTTCCCAAATGCCTTTTTTCGCATCTTTGGCAATTTCTTGAGCTTCCTCAAACTCATTTAAGTAACGAGTATTTGGAGGATAGACATATGCAACACGTCCAAGCCCTTCAGATAAAAGCATTTCTTGAACGGATTTTCCATCGATATATACATAGGCAAGAAGTCTACCATAGTCATCCATTCGATCTCCGACATCAAATTCAATCGAAACTTGTCCAGCTTTCATAATTTCTTTGTGACGTGCACTCGCTTCTTCACCACCGGGTTGTTTACCAAGCGTTTGATGTCTGACTTCCGGAGTATCCAAAAGTAAGTAGCGAATCGTTTCGGTGTTTCCGTTATACTTAACTTTAATGGTATCACCGTCGATTACGTCGACTAATTCTACTGGAATTTGTTCGGTCGTGCCGGACGTTTTTGTCGTTTTACTTGGTTGTTCTTCACATGCTGTTAATAAAAGAAGGATTGAACAACAGAGTAGCCATTTTTTCATTTTTCATCACCTGTACATATGGTA
The DNA here is from genome assembly GCA_018816185.1 of Bacillota bacterium. Classification (GTDB taxonomy): domain Bacteria; phylum Bacillota; class Bacilli; order Bacillales_A; family Planococcaceae; genus Paenisporosarcina. The sequence continues at coordinate 355 of JAHIWI010000326.1, read as the reverse complement.
TCATATTCTATTTTTTCATGTAGAAAGGGTTTTATTATGAAACAAATAATCGAATTAGATTTTGCCTACGATTTTGAGCGAGTATTGGATCGTCTTTCAATGGATCCTATTATTTCATTAAATAAAGAAAACAGAAGTGTTCATATTCCACTTGATGAAGGAAAAATACTGACACTCCGTGCAACCGGAACTACAATTCACCCTGTATTTGAACTGGATGGAGTTGAATCTGAAGAACAGATGAACTTCGTAAAAGAAATTTTTCACTTCGACCGGTCGTTAGATCCGATACATGAACATTTTGCATCTACTAATTTATCGACGGTTTTTGACGAACATAAGGGTACACCGATTG
>JAHIWI010000325.1 GCA_018816185.1 Bacillota bacterium | reverse complement strand
TTGTAATTACATAAAAGTAGAACTACGGCTCGTCACAGAAACCGGCTGCGAAAACGAAGTGTGCAGCCCAAACTGTGTTTTTAAATGCTTGGAATGCCCCGCACGCTGTCGCTAAGCGGGTGTTGCTGTTGGTGAATAGCTAAGGAAATTTCTTTGGTAGCGCTATTAAGAGTTGCTATATGGAAAATAATTGTTAATCTTAAAGTATCTAAGGTGATGAGGTGTTTAAGATGAAAACATTATTATTAACTGGGTTCGAACCGTTTCTTTCATTTACGATCAATCCTACAATGAAAATTGTGGAAAAATTAGATGGTCAAACGATTGGGGAGTATCAAATTGTTGGAAAGACAATGACTGTAGATTTCGCTCGTTCTGGCAAACAGTTACTTGAATTTATTCGAGAAATCAAACCCGATGCTGTTGTTTCACTTGGTCTTGCGGGTGGTCGGACGAAAATTACGCCTGAACGTGTTGCCATAAATGTGAAAGATGGCGATGCAGACAACGAAGGACATAAACCTTTGGATGAACCGATTCAAATGGACGGTCCTGCGGCGTATATGTCGACGTTGCCGATTCGTGAGATGGTGTACAAATTAAATGAGTCTGGATTCCCGGCAACTATTTCGAACACTGCTGGCACATACCTATGCAACAATGTCATGTACGAGGCTCTTCACTATGTACAGATAAATAATTTATCAATTCCAAGTGGTTTCATTCATATCCCTGCATCGCACGAACTTGCGATTGAGCATGGCAATGTTGCTAGCTGGTCACACAATGATTTATTGGAAAGTATCTCGATTTGTCTTTCAGCTCTTTCAAAGTAACCTCTAACAAAAAAACGGTTTCTCCAGCATAAGGAGTAACCGTTTTCTAAAATGTAATTAGTCATTATCTAAGTCTTTATCTAGAAATGAAGATTTCTTGGTTTCAGCAATACCTAACTTTGCCTTAATCTCAGATAGCTCTCTAAGTATGATTTGTGTATTTAGCCAAGCTGCAATTGAAGAAAAAATAGCCAAAACTAATGCGACTGTAATAATAATGTTAATTGTCATGTGTTCTGCCCCCTTGTTTCGATTTATATTACCAATGTAGAGGTGATATTTAAACGGTGAAACCTTCATTCGATTGAAAACGTATTCTATTCAAACTATGAAATAACCTTCTTTAAATGAAAAGAGTAATCTTCTCGTGGAAAAAGTATATTTAAATGTAAACAATAGAACTACGAATCAAAAAAAGGAGGTTCAATAATTTGCACTATCTATTATTGCTATATCCAGTAATTGCAGTTCTATGGTTTTTGAATGTAGTGGCATTGTTAGAGAAAATGAAAGATGGTAAGAATTATCATAACCAAAAATTACTTGGCGCTGTATACTCTTTTTTCTTATCGGTACCCGTACTCATGATTTTGGTTAGAGTTTATGAATAAAGAATAGAGGAGGATTATGATGAAATTCGGTTTATATGGGAAGTTCGTGATAAAAGAAGGCGAGCGTCACACGATGGTGAATATATTGTTAGACGCAGCGAAATCAATGGAAGACTTGGATGAATGCGAAGTTTACCATGTGCACATTTCCGAAGATGAGCCAAATTCTGTATTTGTATACGAAGTGTGGAGCAATGAATCAGCTCACCAAGCATCTTTAAACTTGGAATCCACTAAAACCTTAATTAAACAAGCGATGCCACTCATTACGGGAATGGAAAGAATCAGTACCTTAACACCAATGGGCGGAAAAGGTCTTGCGAAGTTTGATTGAAATAAAAAAAGACATCAAGGGATGCCTTAATAACTACTTAGAATCTTTCTCCAGTAGATCAATGATTCGATCTAGTTTTAGTTCAATTTCTTTTGAATGATTGTTTCGCAGTGTTGCATTTATTAATAATCTTTTAATAAATAATGTGAAAGAAATTACTCCGATTACTAAGAAAGCTAAGAAAAAGATTATGTAGAAATATGAAAGTACGTCCATATTGACCTCCCAAAACAATTTTACTAATTATACCATATGAAAATGATATCTATTTAAAAGCTTAAGTCATTAATTGAATACTATTTAAAGGAGTTATAAAATGATTAATTTTGAAAAAATGAATAATCAAGAGTTTGAAAAATATATAGATTTTATGAAGATGGAATATGCGCAAGACATTTCGGCTAATTTTTCTCTACCAATGGATAAAGCTTTAGAAGAATCAGAGATGATGGTGAAGGAAACGTTTTCTGACGGTTTATTAACAGAAGGTCAATACATATTTAACATCAGCGATTCGAATTCGACTATGAACGTAGGAATTATTTGGTTCAATGTTAATACTGAAATTAATAGAGCGTATTTATATCATATTTATATCCATGAACTTCATAGAAATAAGGGATACGGAACAAAATCTCTGAAGGCACTGGAAGCCAAGGTAAAGGAACTCGGAATGGATTCTTTAGCTCTTAGCGTGTTCGGAAAAAACGAGGGTGCTTATTACCTCTATAAAAAGTTAGGGTATACGACATCCTCTATATCCATGCATAAAGTTATTTAATATAATGCCTAAGTTCTTGGAACAGAAGTGAGGTAATGATATGGAAAATGATTTATCCTGCGCTTTAGAGTTACGGAGAAAAGGGCGGTTAATTGAATCCAATCAGGTAATTATGGAATTATTGCAGCTAGATTCTCATAACGCTTCATTACACTATCAACGGGCGGTCGGACTAGATATTTTGGGGCAAGAGATTGAGTCGATTCCTTATTATGTGAAAGCAATTGAACTTGGACTACCGAATGATGAACTCGAATATGCTTTTGTAGGATTAGGGACTATTTATCGTTCTCATGGACGATTTTTGGAATCGAAAGCACTATTCGAACTTTCAATTAGTATATTTCCAGGAAAAGAGCAAATGAAAGTGTTCTACGCTATGGCTCTCTATAATTTAGGTGAGTATAGAAAAGCAATGGAATATTTAATTGATGTACTCAGCTGGACGACGACAAATAAAGACATCTTAAAGCATTATCGTGCGATCACTTATTTAGGTCACAGATTAGACTCGAGCAGTGACGAAATCGTACAGCTTACGAAGGGTTCTAAGAAAATAAACCAAAGTGAAAAGTCGATAGTAGAAAAAGTTTCAGACGGACTTAAAAACGTTAGCATAGGTGGATTTCATACTTGCGAGGCCAGTGAGTATGACGACTATTACTTATATTTTAATGATCCTGACTTTGAAACTCGAAAATCTGCTCTAGCAGAATTCACGGTAATGTTAGGGAATTGGCATTCGAAATGTAGCTTTCCCTTTACGCCTCAACATGAACGAAAATACGATGGATATTTTGCACCTTATGAGCCAAGTCATGAATTGAATAATTATGTTGAAGCATTCGTTTTACATCACGAGCAAATAAAACAAGACTTTCCGATTATGTTTAGATATATTGTTCGGTTTTTATTGAAAATTGAAGAAGAGTATCAAATACCTTATGAACTGAAGTTTCCAGAAGTTAATGGACGGCTATTTTCAACATTAAGAAAAGATGTTTTGATTCCAAATCGATATTTATTAAATAAGATCAAGGACTTTAACATGTTTTTAAAAGAAGCCGGAATACCGGAAATTTATTAATTTCTTGAAATGACGAACAAGGTATCTTCATTTTCACTAATGGGATGGGATTGAGGGTGATTAAGTGACTGAAATATTTTTGATTTTAATTTTCATTGGACCCTTAATTGGTATTCTGATTTGGAGCTACAGAAATCCCAAGGAAAGTATTTTATGGGGAAGACGATGGGCTTATAGGGAAGAACCGAAAATAACTGAAGGTGCAATTAGTTATGTGAAATTCACTTCGATGATTGGTATTGGAGTATTGATTCTTACAATATTTATTATTCTGATTGAGAGCAGAAGATAAAGTTGATTGGCGTGGCTATTAATGAAATTAATGAAATTAATTCAGCAAATTAGCCGGGTAGTGAGAGAATAAACAAAAAGGGATTTGCCTCTAAAAAAGGAGGGAATTATTATGCTGTTTATGATGATTGTCAAAGCCTCGAAAAATTCGGAGGCCGGAAAGCTCCCAAGCTCGGATCTCATTGAAGCCATGACGAAGTACAATGAGGAACTAGTTAAGGCTGGCGTGCGGGTTATGGCTAAAGGGCTTCATCCAAGTTCAAATGGGATTCGCATTTCATATCCGAATCCTGGGGAAAAGCCAGTGGTTACGGAAGGACCATTTACGGAATCGAAAGAATTGATTGCCGGGTTCTTTCTAATTGATGTGAAGTCGAGAGAAGAAGCCATCGAGTGGGCTATGCGTGCGCCGGACCCGCAAGGACATGGGGAAGGTCA
>JAHIWI010000064.1 GCA_018816185.1 Bacillota bacterium | reverse complement strand
GATTTTGTATAGAATATTTTTTGTATAAAAAACAATCAGCGAACCACTATGATTCGCTGATTGGAATGAATTATTTATTCAACTGAAATTATATATGGATATAATGGTTGCTTCCCGTTATAGACTTCAACTTCTGCATCTGAAAATTCATCTTCTACAAACGCAGCTAATTGATTAGCATCTTCTTCGGTAACATCTTCACCATAAATAATTGTGATGATTTCTGAATCTTCGTCGACAAGGTCTTTTAAAAGTGTCTTCGAAACTTCATCTAACGATGGCGCTGCCAAGATAATCTTGCTTTCAGAAATTGCCATAAAGTCGTCTTTTTTAATTTCGACGCCGTCAATTGAAGTATCACGTACAGCAAACGTCACCTGTCCTGTTTTCACATGAGCATATGCATTTGTCATATTGCGTTTGTTATCTTCAACAGATGCCTCTGGATTAAAGGCTAAAATAGCAGCCATTCCTTGAGGTACAGATTTTGTGGGAACTACAGCTGCTTCAATACCAAGTACTTCAGCTGCTTGTTCAGCTGCCATTATGATATTTTTGTTGTTTGGTAAAATCAACACTTTTTCTGCCCCAACAGATTCAATTGCTTTCACAATATCTTCTGTAGAAGGATTCATCGTTTGACCGCCTTCAATAACTGCACTAGCCCCTACACTTTTTAGCAACTCGGAAATTCCTGTACCCATAGCAACCGTTACAACGGCGTATGGGTGTTTTTTAGTAGGCGCAGCTTTTGGCTGTTCTTTTTTATAATCATCGCCTACGATTTCAGCGTGTTGCTGACGCATATTTTCGATTTTAATTTTGATTAGATCTCCAAACTTTTGACCATATGCTAAACAAGCACCAGGTTGTTCAGAGTGAATGTGAACTTTTGCAATTTCATCATCAGATATAACAAGTAAAGAATCACCAAGTTCGCTTAACGAATTTCTGAAATTCGTTTCATCAAATGGATTTTCCGATACTTTCTCAGGAATGAATTTCACCATAAATTCTGTGCAATATCCAAACTCAATGTCTGAAGTATCCATGAATCCTTGAACATTTTTGTGATGCTCAGCATTGACTAAATCATCCATGGAATAAGCTGATGTTTTTTCTGGTAATTGCTCACCTTTTAAACATGCAACAAAACCTTCATATACATAAACTAAACCCTGACCGCCACTATCTACGACACCTACTTCTTTTAATACAGGAAGTAAATCAGGTGTACGTTCTAATGAAGCTTTTGCTTCTTTTAACATTTCTTCCATCACAAAAATAATATCGTCACTTGTTTCAGCAACTTTTACAGCGCGATTCGCTGCATCTTTTGCAACAGTCAAAATGGTTCCTTCAACTGGTTTCATTACCGCTTTATAAGCAGTATCAACTCCATGTTTAAGAGCATGTGCAAATGTTTTTGCATCAAGTGTTGCATGTGACTCGACATCTTTTCCGAAACCTCTAAATAATTGAGATAAAATAACGCCGGAATTTCCACGCGCACCCATCAATAACCCTTTTGATAAGGCTTGTGAAGTTTTACCAATATGAGCTACTGCATGAGCTTCTGTCTCTTTAGCTCCAGATGACATAGATAAATTCATGTTCGTTCCTGTATCCCCATCGGGAACGGGAAATACATTTAGCGCATCCACATAATCTGCATTTTGAAATAGATGAAATGCACCCATCTTCACCATTTCTGCAAATTGAATACCGTCTAAAGACTTCATGTCTATATTTCCTCCTCTTATGGGTTCGTTACACGAACACCTTGTACATAGATATTTACTGATTTCACTGCTAAGCCTAATGTTTTATTCAATGTGTATTTAACTTTCGATTGAACTTGGTAAGCCACTTCCGAAACTTTTGTTCCGTAGCTTATCACTATGTACATATCGATGTGAAGATCATTACCTTGTTGACGAACGACAACACCTTTTGCAAAATTTTCTTTTCGTAAAATGTCTGTCAGACCATCTTTAATTTGGTGTTTTGACGCCATACCAACAATTCCATAACATTCAATGGCTGCTCCACCTGCAATCTGAGCCACCACATCATTTGAAATATCGATTTGCCCAAATTCGTTATTCAATTCAATTGACATAGGAATGCCTCCTTATAATCCATTTTGACTACCCATAATTGTACTACACAAAAGTTGATTATAAAAGAAAACCTTTACATTCGTCTACATTTGTCTGTAAAGGGTTTATTCTTGAAAGAGGTGTGAATACATCTTGCAAAGCTAATTAGAATATGGTAACTTATTAAAGTATGTGAAATATCGAACTGAAAAAAATCTTTCAGCTTCTTTTTATGAGGAGGAAAAAATATGCCAAAAGTTTGTGTAATTTCTGGGCGTAAAGCTCGTGCAGGTAATGCTCGTTCTCACGCAATGAACTCAACTAAACGTACTTGGGGAGCTAACTTACAAAAAGTTCGTATCCTTGTAGACGGTAAACCAAAACGTGTATGGGTTTCTGCAAGAGCATTAAAATCAGGTAAAGTTGAGCGCGTATAATCATTCGCGTCCAAACGAAAAGACATAATCTCGCTCCCTAATCGGTGCAAGCTTATGTCTTTTTTTGTTTTTCTTTTTTCCTTGCGAAAAGACTGCAATATCATCGTTAGAGATCATTTATTTTCTGTATCAAGCCAACTTCACAGTTCATACATTGGAAATCAGATGTGTACCAAAAATAATAAAAGGTGATTTTTGATTAACCCCTAATCACTGCTGATTTCATTGCAGTGGGCGCTTTCCGGGGGGCACGGCTTTAGCCGCTTCCCTCGCTGCGCTCAGTCCAGGGTCTAAAACTCGTGCTGTTCCCCCTGGAGTCGCCACCTCCATTTCAATCAGCAAAATATAAGGTAATTAATTATTTTTGGTTACAATCGAAAATTTATATAGTCAATCATTTAAATTGATTATTTTTAGAGAAAAATGTAATTCAATGTATCACACGTAAGGAACAAATATTCGTTTTTTCCATCAAATTATTATTTGACTCATACTATATATTCATAATTTCATCTAAGGGATAACGAATTTTTCAATAACAAAAGTTCAAGACCTTTAAAATTGCCAAAAATAATGCCAGGCCGACAATTGTCAGCCTGGCTTTTATTCGTTTTTCTTTTTCGGTTTTTCATCTTTTTGTACCCACGATAAACACATTCTTGCAAAACCGCTCACCATTTTAGGTAATCTAAACGTATAAACACGCATACTTCCACTCCCTTTTATTCATCTGAGCTTCTTATAACTAAACATATGCCAGATGTAAAAGAGATAGACCCTACTTCGTATAATAGTTCGTTACTTGTGAATCGTGCATTTCCAAGTTCAATTGTTTCATTAGCTACATCATATTTAAATCCGTTTAACGTAACATTTGAAATAATTCCTTGGAACGAAAAGAAAGAAACGTAAGGTAAGTCCTTGTTTTTTACTAGTTCATGGTTTCCAGCGGATAATAGAAATAGTTCATTCCATTTATTAACGATTTTAAAAGTTATGTGTGGATAGTTTGTCTGAAAGCGATAAACACTATTTAAGACAGCCATAAAATGATCTAATCGGCCACCTGTCACACCTGTAATCACAATATGTGTCGGTTTAAAAGTTAAAGCTTTTGCAATGGCTAATTCAGCATCTGTCTCATCTTTTTCTGAAGAAACCGGGTTCAGACTTTTAATCGACTGTTGTAAGTACATCAATTCTTCAGAACTAAGCGAATCAAAATCACCAACTGCTTCGGTTGGCATGTGTCCAAGCTCTAATAATGTGATTGCTCCTCGATCAGCACCAATGAATACGATGTCTTCATCGTTAGAATAAGACTTAAATGACATCAATTCGTTTTTAGGTCCACCGCCACATATTACGACGGTTCTCATTGATTTATAGCTCTCTCGCCTGCTTGCTTAATGTCTTGAAGCGCTTTTGAACGATCTTTTTGAGAATAGATGGCTGAACCTGCAACAAATATCGTAGCACCTGCTTTGGCACATTCTACAATTGTTTCTTGATTAATTCCACCATCTATTTCGATTTCAATCTTGAGTTGACGCTCGTTAATCAGTTTTGACAACTGACTAATTTTAGGCACAACAGAATGAATGAATTTTTGACCTCCAAAGCCCGGATTCACAGTCATGAATAAAACCATATCAATTTCTTCTAAAACATGTTGAATGGATTCAATTGGTGTGTGGGGATTCAAAACAACACCGGGTTTCACACCGAATGAACGAATAAGTTGAATCGTTCGATGTAAATGAGGACAAGCCTCTACATGAACCGTAATGTAATCCGCCCCTGCTTTAGCGAATGACTCGATATATTGATCAGCATTTTCAATCATTAAATGGACATCTAAAGGCAGCTTTGTAAGTGGTCGTAAGGCTTCAACCACAATTGGTCCCATTGTGATATTTGGAACGAAATGGCCATCCATCACATCAATATGGATAAGTTCTGCACCCGCACGTTCTACTTCTTTTACTTCTTCTCCTAACTTGGAGAAATCCGCCGCTAAAATAGATGGAGCAATTTTAATCATATTAATACCTCGGCTTTCGGTCCGTAATTTCTTCTAAGAATTTCACGTAATGTTTATAGCGATATTCTTTAATTTCACCATTTTTTATGCCTTCTTGCACTGCACATTTTGGTTCACTTATATGCAAACATTCTCTGAATTTACAACGATCTGAGACTTTACGAAACTCTGGGAAACAATAGGATAATTGTTCTTTATCAATCTCATCGAAGTCAAATGAGCTAAATCCAGGAGTATCTGCTAGAAGTCCACCGCAAACATCTAACAATTCAACATGTCGAGTTGTATGCTTTCCTCGTCCTAGTGCTTCAGAAATAATACCCGTCTTCAAGTTAAGTTCAGGCAAGATGGTGTTAAGCATCGTTGATTTACCAACCCCCGATTGCCCAGCTAAAACACTAACTTTATCTTTTAAAATTGGAATTAGTTTCTCTTTTAACTGTTGATCATCAATATATGTTTCGATGACCGTATAACCAATGTTTTGATAATCTTCAATAAATGGTTGAATCCTTTGTCGTTCTTCTTCTGAAACAATATCTGTTTTCGTCAAACAAATAATCGGTTCAATTTGAAAAGATTCAACCACGACTAAAAATCGATCAAGCAACAACGGATTAAAATCAGGTTCAGTCAATGAAAACACAAGGAGAGCTTGGTCAATATTGGCAATTGGCGGTCTAACGAGCTCATTTTTCCGTTCATGAACGACTGTTATGGTACCGTT
>JAHIWI010000324.1 GCA_018816185.1 Bacillota bacterium | reverse complement strand
GGCGATTAAGTTCGATTAGAGCTGTACTTCCCATTAAGGTAGTTTCGATGAATTCAAAGTCTGACATTATGCATCTTCACCAATCATTAATGTCACTAAATTTGATGCGAAACTCATTAAATCTTTACCAGAAGCTTTACCTTCTGCTGATCTCATCCCATTGTTTAAAGCTTCCATGTCGTCATAAATCATTTCACACATTAGGTAGTATTTTGCTTCTCCACCCATTGGTGAACCTGTAAATTTCGTTACTTTCATTTCGCGAAGACCTGGAATTTTTTCTGTTAAAGGTCCGTGAACATTAAAGTAATGATTGTCAAACTCCTCTTTGTTTTCTGGGTGCTTGTATAACGCGATTAATTTAGCCATTTGTTTTTCTCCTCACTTTTACATTAATGTCGATATCGGTTTCATTGCTTCAAATACATTTTTACAACTTTTACAATACAAAATGCTTCTACAAGCAGTAGGTCCAAAAATATTCTCCATCGTTACATAAGTAGATCCACAATAAGCACAATCTACATGCCAGGTGCCATCCTCTTCAAAATGACGCGGAGGGGGAGAAATTCCAAATGCTCTTAATCCTATATGTCCCTTTTCTGTAATACGATCTGACGTCCATGGAGGATTAAATATGAATTCTACTTTCACATTTTCAACTTCCGGCAGTTTTTTTATCGCTTTTACAGTATTCTCTTTAATAATTTCAAGTGCAGGACAACCTAAAAATGTAGGGAGCAAAGTAACTTTTACATCATTTTCTTCTGTAACAACATTACCGACCATACCGAGGTCAACAATACTAACAGAATCGATTTCTGGATCTTTCACATTCATCAACACTTCAAATACACGTTCCACCGTTAGACTAGCATAAGCATTCATGATGAATTCCTCCTTCCCAATTGCATTCACCAGACTGCAGCAGAATCTACTTTGTTCACTTCAGAAAGTGTTGCAAGACCCTTTTCTAGATCACTTGTATGTTTTCCATTTCTGCCATTTTTGTCAGATGGTTCAGGAATAATCGGAGTAGTCATTTGTACACTTTGAAAAAGAGGTGCTATGAGTTTACTCCATTTGTCCTTCAGCTCTTCTTCACTGGCAATAAGACCATTCTTTTCGATGGCTTGTTTATGACTTCCAAAGGAAAAAACGTCTCCAAAGTCCGCTAGTACGAGTTGAATTGCATCATTCATTTTCTTTTTAGCGACATCTGTGGAATTCAATAATTGTTTAAACCATATATCCCAATGCATTTTGTGATAATAAAGTTCCATTCTAACTTTCAACGCAACATCAGCTAAAGGCAAGTAAGCGCTTTCGCGTAAGGAATCAAGTTTCACTTTTTTTGCATACGTGTAAAATACGCTACGGACGACAGCATAAGCCCAGTCATAATGAGGTGTTTCCATATAATAGCCTTCACCATTCACTCGTTCTAACAAAATACTGTTTTTACGATCTTCAGATGGACGAAAATGAGCGAGGTGATCTGCTTTCCCAGCTCCTAAATCTTCTAAAAGCTGATAATACATAGCTGCATGCCCCATCGTATCTTGACTGATTGATGAAAAAGCTATATCAGCTTCAATATGTGGAGCAAGTCCTAACCATTCAGATCCCCGGTAAGCATACATGAAGTCGTCATCTGCTAATTGAAACAATAAACTTTCAAGAGCATCTTTGTATTCCTGACTCATTGCAGACTCCGCGTTTGTCATTTACGTACACCTCCCCACGACAAGATTTCCTTCTCATCTAGCATTTCTTGTTCATATTGACGCCACTTCTTCTTTAAGTAGCCATAACCTTTAGTTGTACGATAATCCTTATTCTCTAATCGATTTAATGTCATTTTTTCTTCATCATTCATTTTTTTAATATGTTTGCGGTTCACAATCCATATATCAGCAACGGGCTCCCTCCGCATAAAGTTTTCTTGCGCCATAATGAAGGCCATATCTTCATTAGGAGCCAGTAGACTGAACTGGTGTTGGAACGCTGAACTTGGTGTACGCTTACTGAAAATTTCATACTCTTGGTAAAATTTTTCTTCACCCATCATTTCTGACTCCTTCCTTTAACTAATTGTGGCACTAAGGGCATCTCTTACCCATGAATTATATTCATAGGAATGACGTCTTAGATTAAGACGCGCTTCCGAACGAGGACCTTGGTTTTTAATGATTTTCTTAAACTCATTCCAATCCGGTTGCTGATATGACCACATATTACTTTCTTTGTCGTAATGTAAGGTTGGATCAGGAATCGTCAACCCAAGAGAAAGGATTCTAGGAATATATTTATCAAAGAAGATTTGACGAAACTCTTCGTTCGTCTTTGTTCGAATTTTATATTTAATCGTTAAATCTTGTTTAGAAGAACCAGTGGTTTCCTTACTTGCAGGACCAAAGAACATGAGCAGTGGCTCCCACCAACGATTTAACGCTTCTTGAACCATTGCTTTTTGATTCTCTGTTCCTTCGGCTAATGCTAAGATTATTGATTCCCCATGTTGGGCGTGAAACACTTCTTCAGCACAAATTCGTTGTAAAGCACGTGAATATGGTCCATATGATGCTTTAAGCATATCGGTCTGGGTAATAATCGCTGCACCATCCACAAGCCATCCGATAATTCCGGCGTCTGCCCACGTTTTTGTTTCCATATGAAAAACATTATGGAATTTTAAATCGCCGGTGAATAAATCTTGCATTAAATCCCCACGATTTTTGTTATATGGTATTAACAAATCTTCAGTAACTCGAAGCAATAACTGACCATGACCCATTTCATCTTGAACTTTAGCCATGATTCCTAATTTTCGATATAGAGATGGAGCACGTGGTACCCACTCTTTTTCAGGTAAAGCCCCCATAATTTCACTCATACCATGCATTGAAATTAATTTAATCAATGTCATTCTATATTCGTCTGGCATCCAATCATCTGCTTCAATTTTATCTCCAGACTCAATACGCTCCATAAACTTATCCAGCTTTGCTTCTTCAGTTTCAACGCTCATGTATGTCACTATAAACCCTCCCCTTATACGGTATGCTAGCAAGATGTTCAACATAACGAATTAGTACCCTCATCATCAGACATTGTTACATTAAACAAGTGAAGAATAGATTAAACAACATTTTTAGATAAAGGTTTAACCGGTACTTATTAAAAGATTTTCCTAGTTGTGATATGTAGCGAATTATATATAACGGTTTAATTACGTTTATCGATTAAACTGTAATACTTATATTTAGATTAATAGTGACGACATAAGATGTCAATCATAATTTCTGAAAATTCCAAATGAATTGCTTTTATCTTCAATATCTATAGCACCAAAAAATTTGCATTATAAAAAGCAACCTTAATCGATTAAGGCTGCTTTAAACTAAACTATAATTTTCGGTGCCTCAATCAAGTTCCCAAATGTATGGGTTACGTTAGCATTGAGGTTATAGATGGGGTGAATCGTGAAATAAAGTTTATTTAGTTTCATTTCTAAATTTCATAACATAAAAGCCGCTCCACGCAAAAGCAATGGACGCGATATAAAATAAACTTCCAATCGTTAAAAAGTCAACTAAATATCCTGTTGCAATGACTGCAATCGCTGCACCAATTGATGTCCATTCATGATACCTTCCAATTTCAACTCCAGCTGTTTCTTTATTTACAGCTCGAGCAAGGAAAGCTTTTTCTGAATTTTTTTGAATAGCTCCAAGAAGCCCCATTACGATTTGCAATACATACACATGCCAAATTTCATAAGCTAGCGGAAATACTAATAGGATTGCAGCCATCCCCCATGAATAGATTGCTAAAAGTAGATGATCCCCTAATTTGTCTGCCATCTTTCCTATGAATGGATAACTAAATGCAGCGGTTAATGCAAATAATCCATATGCCCACCCAAATTGAGAATAACTACTCCCAACGTTTTTTAAGAATAGTATATAAAAAGGGAAGATAATGCTCGCAGCAATCCCAACCGTACTTTGATAAATGATAAAATTACGAGTATTCATTAATGGTACTCCTCATAGAAAAGATTCATGAATAGATGTTCTGGGTCATATTTGTCTTTCAACTCAAAAAATTCTTCTGTTCGAGGATATGCTTTTCTTAACTGATCTTTCGAAGCATAATGATAATAAGGGAGATAGTAACTTCCCTCATGAACTAAGGTGATATCAATCATTTTTCTTATTACTTCTTGATTCATTTTCATACTATCTTGATCAATGTCTTGGTTAATTAACAACACCAAGGCGAACATGTCCTGCTTAGCATAAGACATTACGGCTTTTTCATTTTTTTCAACATAACGGACGGTAATATTCAATAAATTAAACTCGGGTTGCTTAAGTAACATAGCTTTTAAGTCTTTAATGTACGATTCATAATTATCTACAGGTACAAAGTATTCTTGTAATACCTCTGTTTTCCTCGCATGCTCATAATCCATAAAGGTAGAATCTGACCTCATCACATTATTTCTTGTAATAAGTGATCCATTTAACCGCTTGGTATAGTTCTCCTGAGTTTCCCAAAACAAATCCTTCCCCCAATCACTTTGACGTGAAATTCCAAGAAAAAGTTTAGGAATGGCAATAGTTGAATCTCGCTTTAGATTCATATGTTCCAGTAGTAATTCTTGATGATCGGAAAGTAAATAATTGGTTACGTACATATCCTCTAGGAACGTTTCTGGTGCAACAGATAAACGAGCAAGATGCATCTTCACTGCTTCATTTTGAATGACTTCTCTTTGGAAATATTCGCTATATTCATCAAACGCTAAAGAATGAGTTTCGATTTGATATAATTCATCATCCGTTAAATGGAGGGTAACATCTAAAATAACGCCAAATAATCCATATCCCCCTATAACCAACTCAAATAGTTCTTCATTTTCCGCTCGACTAACATTGATAATCTTGCCTTCAGCAGTTAATAGTCGAAATGAATCAACCGTTTCAATTAATCCTTGATGTCGTATATCACGCCCGTGAACATTCACACTTAATGAGCCACCAACAGTAAAGATGTTTTGAGACTGACTAACTTTCAAAGCTAATCCTCTTGGGTTAATAAAGCGTTGAATATCATCCCAAGTTGCTCCACTTTGAACGGTAATCATTTTTTTGTTCTCATCTAATTCTAATATTTTATTGTAAGACTTCATATTAAGTAATACGCCATTAGGATATAATGTTTGGCCACCCTGGCTATGTTGAATTCCCGCTATTGAAATGGTATCATTCTGACGCTTTGCAGAATCTACTATCTTTATAAGATCCTTTTCATCTTTTCCAGAAGTTAGCGTCTTCATTTTAACGGACACTAATCTACCTCGATCTTCAAAAACAGGATTTGTTTGTTGGATATGAAACAGCTGAACGGAACTAAAAAAGAATAATACATAAACTAAAACCAATATAATTCTATTTTTTCTCATGTTTTCTCCTATATAAGAACGAATTTATATACGTTCGTGAAAAAGACTAAAAATATTTTTAAATAGAGGTTTAAACACAGTGAATTGGTGAAAAAGATACTATAGACATCCATTATTAGACATTACATGAAACGCCTTACTAAATAAACAGTTAGTTTTTAAAATCTTAATAATTGGAGGAGTAACTTGATGAATTCATTAGCTATTGAGAAAAAAGTCAATTTGAAAAACCAGATTCAAAAGAAGCAGAAGGATATGTATAAGAAAGCAAAAGATCATGGATTAACACATCCATTAGTTGTGTCAATTAGTCAAGAGTTAGATACGTTGCTAAATCGATATCAAGAGATTCATCGGTTCAATCAAGTTAGTTAAATTGATTGAACCGTTTTTTATTCAGACCAATAATTGATTTGATCTTCTTCTGCCGCTAACTGCAGATCATCTGCAGTTATGTTAAAAAGCTGATAGTCATTTCGTTGACTGTAGCGTAACGCTTCTTCTTTAATGAATTTTGGTGAGCCTTCATTCTCTTCATCATATACGAGTAAAATACCATCCGTATTTCGAATGATGAACTTATTTTTTTCAATGAATTGCCAACCGCCCTCGTATTGTTTTTTCGAGACACTAATTTGAAAGTCGGCATTCGTACAAATCATTCTATATTTCTCTTTTTTTAAATCATTCCAGTTTTTTTCTTGCTCCAGAAAAGGTGTGATAATAGCATACTTCAACTGGTTATAGGTTTTTTTCAATTCTAATACCACTTCAGCAGCCCACGTTTCAACTCCTAATTGTCCACTAATAATCACCCACTCAAGTCCCTCATCAATTTGTGCAACCAATTGAGACTCCAGTGCTTTTTTAATGATGACGACACCTGGATGTTTATCATCAAAAATTCCGAGCTCATGAGGTTTATATCCTGTCACAATTAAACGTTTAACCATTTTCACACCTCTTTCAAAATACAACATTTATCACCGAGAACGCCCATGAGAATCAGTATAGACTTTCTAATACAACGGGTCAAAAATCATTCCCTTTCCCAAACACTTGTATTTCACAACTTATAACTCATCGTTTATTTGCATTATACAAATATTCAACTTAATTAATATTTGCATAATGCAATTACATCGATAAAATACAGCCATTCCAACAAATTATGGAATGACTGTATTGGATTGCTGTATTTAGTTGTATCTTATCTCATCTTCATCTTGAACATCCACGGCACCCGTAATGTGGACGGATGTTCTCAAAAATAGCTTAGCTTGTTCTTTATCATATTCCCAGCGCTCATCCGGCATTATTTCAAAAGGAACCATTCTTGTTTCCTTCGATTTAACGGAGCCAATCGTTTCAATCATGTATTTTGCAACAACATCATTCGTAACATCAAAGTCACTATCTTCTCTATGCCCTTCAGAACGTTTAATTACTTCTAGTTTAATAAAATCGATCATTTGTTCGCTTTGTCCCCCATCAATATAAATCTTTCCTGATAGAGACTCTCCATGTGCTAAATCTGGTTGATCAACAATCGTATCCACTTTCATTGATCCAATTCCAATTGTTGATAAAAACTTTTTTAACATGTAAATTCCTCCTGATTTCTTTAAACAGTCGCATACAAAAATCAATTAATTATTCAATCGTTTCGGTTTGTTCGTAGTGAAGCTGTAAGTTTGTTTCATGTCGATTATATCGACGCTTGAAAAGTTTATACATATGAGTCACTAACACTTTTAATAAAGCATAACCGGGTATTCCTAAAATCACACCAGGTACCCCAAACAATGAGCCTGCGGTTAATAATACAAAAATGATTGTGATTGGATGTATGTGTAATGATTTACCCATAATTTGTGGAGATATAAACTTTCCTTCGACTAACTGAACCACTGTCCACACGAATGCTAATTTCACCAACATGAAAGGAGAAGTGACAACAGCTATAATGGCAGCTGGCGTAATGGCTATAATCGGTCCTAAATAAGGAACCACACTTGTAATCATGGCAAGTACACCAAGCAGTAACGCATATTCCATACCGATTATAAGGAATCCTATGGAGATCATTAATCCGATACAAATCGCGACTAAAATTTGCCCCTGAATATAGGCACTTATCTGTTTGTCTGCTTCCTTCATAACTTGAGCAGCATCTTCACGCATTCTCGGTGGAAGTAATTTTAAAATGTATTGAGGTAGCTTTTCACCATCTTTTAATAAATAAAATAAGATAAATGGAACCGTAACAATAGCTAAAACTAATCCTGTAAGTGTTGAAATTACTTTCCCAATTCCGTTCGCTACCCCACCAAGAGTTTCCGAGATGGTATTTCCAATATCTTGAGGTATTTGATTAATAATTTCATCCATATCAAAATTGACGTAATAACTTGAGAATATAGATGTTCTAAGAAATGCGTCAATTTTAATCACTAATTTCCGGAAATACTCTGGAAATTCTTGAATTAAAGTGGAAGTCTGATCTCTTAAAAACGGAAAGACACCAACAATTAATAAAGTAATTAGACCAATTAAGGCAAGGAGGATAAAAATAATCCCCCAAATTTTCGGTACTTTTAATTTAATAAGTCCCTGTAATACAGGTCGCAATAAATAATAAGCAATAGTGGCTAAAATAACAGGCAACACAACATTAGCAAGAAGCACTTGAATGGGATAAAAAATAAACGAAATGATATCAAAAATCCAAATGATTAAGCCAACCATTAAAATCATGAGTAAAGTGAAAAGTGTATTTTTCCCTCCTAGAAATTGAATGAATTTGGTAGAGAAAAATGATGATCTTTCTGGTTGCATTTAATAACCCTCACTTTCTAATTAACTCTCACAAGCTTTCTTATCATTTTATATGAATTTTCTACAAACTATC
>JAHIWI010000323.1 GCA_018816185.1 Bacillota bacterium | reverse complement strand
CATGTATGTTGGACTTGGCAAAACGATTGTCGTCAATCACATGGATATTCTTGCGATTTTAGATTTTCGTGAAATGAAGGATGCGACGAAGCAGGACGCGTGGTTAGAACATCCACGAACACGAATGATTGTCGATCATCATCGTGTGAAGTCTCTCATAGTCACGCCTTTTTTAACGTATGCATCTCCACTAAGCCCGCAGAACCTTTTAAAGAAAATGAATGAAATTTCCAGACGAAAACGTCTATAAAAATAATGATATGACTGTAGGAAAGAGCAGGTGAGCAAGATGGCAATGGAAGAAAAAGAACTTCAAACATCATATGATGCGGATCAAATACAAGTTTTAGAAGGTTTAGAAGCTGTAAGAAAACGCCCAGGGATGTATATTGGTTCAACAAGTTCAAAAGGTCTTCACCATCTAGTATGGGAAATCGTTGATAATGCCATTGATGAAGCTTTAGCAGGACATTGTGATGAAATAGCCATCACGATTGAAAAAGACAATTGGATTAAAGTTGATGATAATGGTCGCGGTATTCCAGTAAGTAACCATGAAAAAATGGGTCGACCAGCTGTCGAAGTTATTATGACTGTTTTGCATGCCGGCGGTAAATTTGGCGGCGGTGGTTACAAAGTATCTGGTGGCCTTCACGGTGTTGGAGCTTCCGTTGTTAATGCTCTTTCAGAAGTTACGGAAGTATATGTACACCGTGACGGAAAACTGCATTTCATTCAATTCGAAAGAGGAGCAGTAGCGAAGGAACTTCACGTTATTGGCGAATCTGACAAAACTGGATCAACGGTTCGTTTTAAAGCCGATCCACAAATTTTCACTGAAACGACTGTTTATGAATATGACATTTTAGCGAACCGTTTACGTGAGTTAGCTTACTTAAATCGCGGATTACGTATCGTGATTAAAGATGAGCGTGAAGAAGAAGTTCGTACGAACACATATCACTACGAAGGTGGTATTAAATCGTATGTCGAGCATTTAAATAAATCAAAAGAACCGATTCATGATGAACCTATTTTTATCGAGGGAGAAAAAGACGGCATTTCAATTGAAATTGCGATGCAATATAACAATGGGTATGCAGCCAACATTTTCTCGTTCGCTAACAATATCAACACATATGAAGGCGGTACCCATGAGTCAGGATTTAAAATGGCATTAACACGTGTCATCAATGACTATGGCCGTAAAAATAATATGTTAAAAGATGCAGACTCCAATTTAACTGGGGACGATGTACGTGAAGGGTTAACGGCTATCGTATCTGTCAAACATCCGGATCCACAATTTGAAGGGCAAACGAAAACGAAGCTTGGGAATTCAGAAGTTAGTACAATTACGAATTCTTTATTCTCTGAAGCGTTTGAGCGTTTTATGTTAGAGAATCCGATTGTCGCTCGTAAAGTGATTGAAAAAGGATTGATGGCTGCCCGCGCTCGTGTTGCAGCGAAAAAAGCGCGTGAATTTACACGTCGTAAATCTGCACTTGAAGTTTCAAGTTTGCCAGGTAAGCTTGCTGATTGCTCATCTCGAATTCCTGCAGAGAGTGAAATCTATGTGGTAGAGGGTGACTCTGCCGGTGGGTCAGCTAAATCAGGTCGTGATCGTCATTTCCAAGCAATCTTGCCGTTAAAAGGGAAAATTTTAAACGTGGAAAAAGCTCGTTTAGATAAAATCTTATCGAATACTGAAATTAGAGCGATCATTACGGCTTTAGGTACAGGTATTGGCGATGAATTTGCTTTAGAAAAAGCACGTTACCATAAAATTGTCATCATGACCGATGCCGACGTCGATGGTGCGCATATCCGAACGTTATTGTTAACATTCTTGTTCCGTTTCATGCGTCCATTAATCGAAGCTGGTTATGTATATATTGCTCAACCTCCTTTATTCCAAATCAAGCAAGGTAAATCAGTTGAGTATTGCTATTCAGATAAACAATTACAAGAAATCTTAGAACGTCTTCCGAAACAACCGAAACCAGTTATTCAACGATACAAAGGTTTAGGGGAAATGGATGCGACACAATTATGGGATACAACAATGGATCCTTCCGTGCGCACCTTGCTTCAAGTGAATTTAGAAGATGCGATTGATGCAGATGAAACATTCGAACGTTTAATGGGTGACGAGGTAGAACCACGTCGTCAATTCATCGAAGAAAATGCAATTTACGTGAAAAACTTAGATATCTAAAGAGTCAAGGGAAGGGAGGTTGCCTGCATGACAGAGATACAAAATGATCGAGTTAAAGGAATTAATATTAGTTCAGAAATGAAAACGTCTTTCCTTGACTATGCAATGAGCGTTATTGTTCAACGAGCACTTCCAGACGTGCGAGATGGTTTAAAGCCCGTTCACCGTCGGATCTTGTACGCGATGCAAGACTTAGGGAATACAGCGGATAAACCTTATAAGAAATCAGCTCGTATTGTTGGAGACGTAATTGGTAAGTATCACCCACATGGTGATACGGCGGTTTATGACACAATGGTACGTATGGCGCAACATTGGAGTTACCGTTATATGCTAGTTGACGGTCACGGTAACTTTGGTTCCGTGGATGGCGACGCTGCTGCAGCAATGCGTTATACAGAGTCTCGTATGTCGAAAATAGCAATGGAGCTACTTCGCGACATCAACAAAAATACAATCGACTTTAAAGATAATTATGATGGCCAAGAAAGAGAGCCAATCGTATTACCGAGTCGATATCCAAACTTACTAGTCAATGGTACGTCAGGGATTGCCGTTGGGATGGCTACAAATATTCCACCTCATCATCTCGGAGAAACCATCGAAGCTGTTCTAGCTTTAGCTGACAATGAAGCCATTACAACCGAAGAACTAATGGAAATCATACCAGGTCCCGATTTTCCAACTGGTGGTATTATTTTAGGACGAAGCGGGATTCGTCGCGCATATGAAACAGGGCGTGGCTCTGTCATCATTCGAGGTAAAGTAGAAATTGAGCAAAAATTGAATGGTAAAGAAGTGATTTTAGTTCATGAACTTCCTTTCCAGGTGAACAAAGCTCGTTTGATTGAAAAAATCGCAGAATTAGTACGTGATAAGAAAATCGACGGCATTACTGATTTACGAGATGAATCAGATCGTAACGGAATGCGTATCGTCATCGAGGTCCGTAAAGATGCGAATGCGAATGTGTTATTAAATAATTTATATAAACAAACATCTCTCCAATCTAGTTTTGGTGTAAATATGCTTGCTCTTGTAGATGGCCAACCAAAAGTTCTTGGATTAAAAGAGATTTTATATCACTATTTAGAGCACCAAAAAGTTATTATCAAACGTCGTACTCAGTTTGAATTAACGAAAGCTGAAGATCGTGCACATATTTTAGAAGGTCTTCGTATTGCACTAGATCATATCGACGAAATTATTGCTTTAATCCGTAGTTCACAAACTGGGGAAGAAGCAAAAATTGGGTTGATTGATCAGTTCAATCTTTCAGAGCGACAAGCTCAAGCAATTCTTGATATGCGTCTTCAACGTTTAACAGGCTTAGAACGCGACAAAATTGAAGCAGAATATCAAGAGTTACAAAGATTAATTGCTGAATTAAAAGCGATTCTTGCAGATGAATTAAAAGTAATTCAAATAATTCGCGAAGAATTGAATGAAATTAAAGATCGTTTTAGTGATACACGTCGTACAGAAATCACAGCCGGTGGTGCTGAGATGATGGAAGACGAAGATTTAATTCCACGTGAAAATTCGGTACTGACTTTAACTCATAACGGTTACATCAAACGTTTACCAGTTAATACGTATCGTAGTCAAAAACGTGGAGGCCGTGGTGTACAAGGAATGGGTACGAATGAAAATGATTTCGTCGAACATTTATTGTATACATCAACGCATGATACGATTCTGTTCTTTACAAACACAGGAAAAGTATATCGTGCGAAAGGGTATGAAATCCCAGAATACGGACGTACAGCTAAAGGGTTACCGATTGTTAACTTATTAGGTGTTGATAAAGAAGAGAAGGTAACTGCGATGATTCAAATGGAATCATTTGAAGATGATGCCTACTTCATTTTCACAACACTTCAAGGTGTGACAAAACGTACGCCAGTTAGTGGCTTCGCTAATATCCGTGCTAATGGTCTGATCTCGATTTCACTTAAAGAAGACGATGAACTTATTTCCGTGCGTTTAACTGATGGTAAGAAACATATTGTCATCGGTACACGAAACGGTATGCTTGTTCGTTTTGAAGAAACCGATATTCGTTCAATGGGACGTACAGCGTCTGGTGTTCGTGGTATTCGTTTACGTAAAGGTGATCACGTTGTTGGAATGGAAATTCTAGAGCCTGGCCAAGAAGTATTAGTTGTTACTGAAAATGGTTATGGTAAACGTACATCTGAAGAAGAGTATCGCTTACAATCTCGTGGTGGGGTTGGGATTAAAACCAGCCAAATTACAGAAAAAACAGGTCATTTAGCAGCTGTTAAGACAGTTGATGGCTCAGAAGATTTAATGTTGATTACCATCAATGGCATGTTAATTCGCATGGATGTAAGCAGTATTTCTGTTACGGGTCGTAGCACACAAGGTGTTCGTCTAATTCGTTTAGGTGATGAAGAACTTGTTGCGACTGTTGCGAAAGTAGAGAAGGCTGAAGAAGAGGAAGAGTTTGATGAAGACGGGGAAGAAAGTTCAACTGAAGTAGTGAACGAAGCTCCAACCACTCAAACAGAAACTGAATCTGATTCTGAACCAACTGAAGAATAATTTAAAGGTCTAAGGTGCATTATGCGCCTTAGACCTTTTTTTGTGCTGATATTTGCAGATGCATCAAGTAGATTGTATGTCTTGAGATACTTTAATTTTACTACCTAAGTAGAAGAACCAAATACTGCCTACGAGAATTAGCCCAATGATTGAAAATAACCATGTACCCCCTAAGTCATGGAGTAGCCAACCACCTAAAACAGGTCCTGTAAAGTTACCGATAGAGCGGAACTGACCAGCTCCAAAATAGGTACCTCGTCGATCTTCCGGTGCAATTTGATCAATAAAGACTGAGGTTGATGGGAAAATGAAGATTTCCCCGATCGTAACAATGCCCATCGCAATCATAAACCCAATTGGTGTGCTTACAAAACCAAAGCTAGCAAATCCAATGGCGAATAAAAGACTTCCCAATACCATTGCTCGCATGACTGGCCATTTTTCAGATAATAAAGTGAGTGGTAATTGTAAAATAATTACAATTACTGCATTTATCGCGATGAGTCTTGAGAAGAGGACAACACCTTCAGAAAAAGATTGTTGGAGGTATTGAGGTAAATTAGAATCGATTTGAGAATAACCAACACTAACAAAAATACCACCGATGATAAACATCAAT
>JAHIWI010000322.1 GCA_018816185.1 Bacillota bacterium | reverse complement strand
TTCTTACATGAAAAAGGATTTAATGATATCGAGTGGGGAGACGATTTTGGAGCTCCACATGAGACAGCAATTGCTGAGCATTATGAAAAACCAGTATTCATTACGCATTATCCAATCGGAATTAAACCATTCTATATGCAACCACATCCAGAACGTGATGACGTCGTATTATGTGCCGACTTAATTGCTCCAGAAGGATTTGGAGAAATTATTGGTGGTTCAGAGCGTATTCACGATTATGATTTATTAAAGCAACGATTAGCAGAACATAAACTAGATGAAAAAGCGTATGCGTGGTACTTAGAATTACGTAAACAAGGTTCAGTTCCACATTCAGGCTTTGGTCTAGGATTAGAACGTACTGTAGCTTGGATTAGTGGAGCGGAACACGTCCGTGAAGCAATTCCATTCCCACGTTTATTAAACCGTTTGTACCCATAAATAATAAAGGAGTGTTCGGTTATGCAACAGCAAAACCAAGATCGGCTCCGAATTTGGACAGAGCAGGGAAATGTACACATTTCCCAGCTCTTTTTTCAACAATATAAAGCATGCGGCATCGAGGATGATGAAGCACTACTAATCCTCCATATGACAGCATTTATTGAAAAAGGAAATCATTTTCCGACTCCAGATGATTTAGCCGAAAGATCCCATATCTCAAAAGAACAAGTGAGTCGTCTTATGCAACGTCTCTTTCAAAAAGGCTATTTAACCATAGAGCAAAAATACGATGACAACGGCATGTTAAATGAAGCATTTTCTTTTTATTCTTTATGGAATCGCTTATTGGACTCTTTGGTTACTGAGGAAACCTCTAAAGAACAACAAAGCCAAAAAGATGAAGAAGGCGAGATTTTCAGACTGTTTGAACAAGAATTCGGTCGATTTTTATCTCCAATGGAAAGTGAAACGATTTCCATGTGGTTTGATCAAGATCAGTTATCTCCTGAGCTCATTCGTGCGGCTTTAAAAGAAGCCGTCTTAGCACAAAAAATGAGCTTGAGATACATTGACCGCATTTTATTTGAATGGAAAAAGAAAAATGTAAAGACGTTAAGTGATGTAGAAAAGCAGGCGAGTCAATATCGCTCAGCTCCTGCACGGACTACAACGTCTGAAACAACACGTACAGAAAAGGTACCTTTCTATAATTGGTTAGAAGAACGCGAATAAGGATGTGAATGAATGTTATCAAAAGCACAATGGGAAATTTGCTTATCCGAAATGGAGAGAATGTTTCCGGATGCACATTGCGAACTGGTTCATTCCAATCCATTTGAATTATTAGTGGCGACATTATTATCTGCACAGTGTACGGATGTATTAGTGAATAAAGTAACGCCAGGCTTATTTGCTAAATATAAGAGCCCAGAAGATTACTTGGCTGTGTCAGTAGAAGAATTACAAAATGATATTCGCTCAATTGGTTTGTTTCGCAATAAAGCAAAAAACATACAGGCATTATCCCGTTTGTTAATAGACAACTTTGAAGGACAAGTCCCAGCGGATAGAGAATTGTTAACGACATTCCCTGGTGTAGGTCGTAAAACCGCAAATGTAGTTCTTTCAGTTGCATTCGATGTACCAGCTTTAGCAGTTGACACCCATGTCGAACGTGTATCTAAAAGATTAGGTTTATGCAGGTGGAAGGATTCAGTTTTACAAGTTGAAGAAACCATTATGAAGAAGACACCGATCGAGAAGTGGTCTAAAACTCATCATCAGCTTATTTTCTTTGGTCGCTATCATTGCAAAGCACAAAACCCACAATGTCCGACCTGTCCTTTGTTGGCTCTATGTCGAGAAGGAAAGAAACGGATGGGTAGGGAAGTATCTGCAAAATAAAAAGAAGCGAATCCATATGTGGATTCGCTTCTTTTGTTTATTTAAGGTGTATCTGATGTTGACGATGTGTCAGCTTCTTCTTCTGGGGGTGTTGTGGTGTCACCACCATCAGCAGGAGGTTCTTCATCAGTACCACCATCAGTCGTTCCGCCATCTGTTGTCCCATCATCAGTGGTTCCATCATCATTATTGCCATTACCATTTCCGTTGCCATTACCATTTCCATTACCATCATTTCCAGAATTTTCGTCATCTGGATTTTCTTCTTCAGGTTCTGGTTCCGGTTCAATTTCTTCCGCTTTAATTTCTAAAGTTACAGAAGCTGGTTCACTTCGAACTTCATCTGCAATTGCTACA
>JAHIWI010000063.1 GCA_018816185.1 Bacillota bacterium | reverse complement strand
TTTGTTCTTAAAACAAACGGTAGGGAAAATGATTTTTGGCATTCGAGTGATTTCTATTAAACAGGATAAGCTATCTTTTTCTACTATATTATTTAGAGAATGGATTGGTCGTTTCTTTTCAGCAACGATCTGGCCTTTATATTGGATAATTGGTTTTACTCCTAACAAACAAGGCGTTCACGATTTTATTGCGGACACGATGGTGATCCATGAACAAGCGTTTGAAAAGAAAACTTTTCGAAGAGTGATTGCTACTGAAAGGTCGACTGAGTTGCAAGGAACAAACTCGATTTAGTAAGATAGAAAAAAGGGAGGCGTTATCTTGGTACAAGTTACATTTAAACACGAACCCATAACACTTATCGGAACTGAAGTGAAAATTGGAGATAGTGCGCCGAATTTCACCGTTTTAGCAAACGATTTAAGCCCAGTTACTCTAGAAGATTCAAAAGGCAAAGTACGTTTAATTAGTGTTGTGCCTTCATTAGATACTGGTACATGTGATGCGCAAACGCGCAAATTTAATGAGCGTGCGTCTGAACTTGGAGATAATGTTGTGATTTTAACGATTTCTAATGATTTACCATTCGCGCAAAAACGTTGGTGTGCAGCTGCAGGAATTGACTCAGTACAAACACTTTCGGATCATCGGGATTTATCATTTGGTGAAGCTTATGGAGTAGCGATTAAAGAATTACGTTTACTTACTCGCGCTATTTTTGTAGTCGATACAAATGATAAAGTTACGTATGTTGAATATGTACCTGAAGCGACTGAACACCCAAATTATGAAAAAGCAATCGAAGCTGTTAAAGCTCTTACAAATTAATGCGACGAAACCCACTCGAGAAATTTGAGTGGGTTTCCCATTTGCATAAAAGTAATAATCACATTTTATAAGGAGTTATATATGAACAGTTCATTGGAACAATTATTTACGTTTATAGATACACATGCGAAACAAATGCAAAGTGATGAAAATATCACCTATATTGAAGGTGTTTTAGAAACAACAGAACTTTGGTTAGATGGAGACATATCTCCCGAAGTGAATCAAAATGAAAAAGAAGATATTCGAAAAGCAATTCAACTGGCCATTTTAAAAGGCATGAAGGAACATGTACAGCCTCATCATCAAATGACACCTGATTCACTTGGATTACTCGTTGGGTACTTTGTGGATTTATTAACTAAAAACAAAGAGCAAGTATCGATTTTAGATCCAGCAGCTGGAACGGGGAATCTGTTATTTACGGTTCTAAACTTTTTACAAGGAAAAGCAGTTTCATCGGCAGTAGAAATTGATGACATGCTGATCCGTCTATCAGCTTCAACTGGTGATTTATTGCAACATCCTGTTACGTTATATCGACAAGATGCCCTACAACCATTGATGATTGACCCGGTAGATGTCGTTGTTAGTGATTTGCCTGTTGGATACTATCCGGATGACAAAACCGCTTCTAGTTATGAATTAAAGGCAAAGGAAGGCATGTCATTTGCCCATCATTTAATGATTGAACAGTCTATCCGTCACACTGTAGATGGTGGATATCTCGTTTTGTTAGTCCCACAAGGTATTTTCGAATCTAATCAAGCAAAAGAGCTACACACTTATTTCTCTAAACATGCATGGATGCAAGCCGTCATTCAATTGCCGACGAATTTGTTTAAAAATGAAGCGCATGCAAAAAGTCTTCTTGTGATTCAAAAAAAATCGGCCGACTTAAAACAACCGAAAGAAGTCCTTTTAGCCAAAGTACCTAATATGTCTAACAAAGAAGCAATGTCCTTGTTTTTTGAAAAAGTGAATATATGGCATAAAGAAAACACTAGTAGATAGTTGCCCGTCCCTTTTTTCCACTGTACAATTACCGTAACAGTGGAAAAGGGGCGTTTTTTTATGGTCAAAATTATAGCAATTAATGCTGGAAGTTCATCATTGAAATTCCAACTACTTCAAATGCCTGAAGAAGAGATCATTGCAAAAGGATTAATAGAACGCATTGGCTTAAAAGATCCAATCTTCTCGATGACGACAAACGGAGAGAAAATAGAACTCATTCAACCTATTCAAAACCATCAAGATGCCGTGAAAATTCTATTACATATGCTTATTGAACAAAACGCGGTTTCATCATTGAATGACATTGATGGTATCGGACATAGATTAGTACATGGTGGAGAAGACTTTAGCGATTCGGTATTAATTACGGAAGATGCAATCGCTCATTTTGAAAAACTATCCGACCTAGCACCTTTACACAACCCTGCTAATATAACAGGAATTAAGGAATTTCAAAAAGCACTTCCACAAGTGCCAGCAGTAGCAGTATTTGATACCGCGTTCCATCAAACCATGCCTGAAAGCTCGTTTTTGTACTCGATCCCATATGATTACTATAAGAAATATGGAATACGAAAATATGGATTTCATGGTACCTCCCATAAATATGTTTCAGGCAGAGCAGCTGAATTACTAAATCGTCCATTAGAATCGATCCGATTAATTTCCTGTCATCTCGGAAATGGAGCAAGTATCGCTGCAATTGACGGTGGTCAATCGATTGATACATCTATGGGCTTTACACCATTAGCAGGTGTAACTATGGGTACAAGATCAGGAAATCTAGACCCAGCACTTATTCCGTTTATCATGGAGAAAACAGATAAAAGTGCAGAAGAAGTGTTAGACGTTTTGAATAAAAAGTCGGGCATGTTAGGGGTTTCTGGTTTCTCTAGTGATTTACGCGATATTGAAGTAGAAGCTTCTAAAGGAAATCCACGCGCTCAGCTAGCGTTAGACGTATTTGCGAGCAGAATTCATAAATACATTGGATCATATGCCGCACGAATGAACGGAGTAGACGCGATCATTTTCACTGCGGGAATAGGTGAAAACAGTGACGTCATTCGCGAGAAAGTTTTAGCAGGTCTGCAGTTTATGGGAGTCTACGTGGATCCGGATTTAAACAAAATTCGAGGCAAAGAAGCATTTATTAGCTATCCACATTCACCTGTAAAAGTGATCGTGATTCCAACGAATGAGGAAGTCATGATTGCGAGAGATACGGTACGATTAGCAAATTTATAATGAAATTATAAATTGTATATATTATTTAAGGTAAATGTTTAGCCATTTAGGAGGATAACAGTTGGAAATTGAAACTATTGCTTTATGGACTTATCTAGTTTATCTAGTTATATCCATATTTTTGACTGGCATCTTTGGAATATTAGTATTTAAAAATACAAGTTCATTTTTGATTGGAATTTTGTGGGCAGGTTTAGTGAACGTTCTCTTATTTATATTTGGTATTATTTGTTGGTTCATATTTTGTTTTACTGCTGATATTGGATGGGCAATTGATACGCTTCCTTTAGTAGGAATAATGTTAGGCGCTTTTGCTCTTATTTTAAATATACCTATTTTGTTTGTTACCTTACTAATATATAAAAAACTTAAAAAACACTAATTTTAAAAAAGACTTCATTACAAGTAACTTATCAATTACTTTAGATTTCTTTATAAAATGGTTTTCACAATTCCAACGAATGAGGAAGTCATGATTGCGAGAGATACGGTACGATTAGCAAAATTATGACATGAAAAATCCCGAGGCTATATGCCATCGGGATTTTTTGTTTACTCGTGTTCATCAGTACGGACAACCAATACGTCACATTTAGCAGCTCGTACGATATATTCTGAGACACTTCCGATTAAGAAACGCTCGACTGCACTTAGTCCTGTTGCTCCACAAATAATTAAATCAGCTTCTACTTTGTTAGCCAAGTCTTTTGCAATAACTGACTTTGGTGAACCATAATCTACAATGACATTTACCTTTGTAACACCAGCTGCTTCAGCTTCTTTTTTATATCCAGCCAAAAGTTCTTCTGCAAAAGCCTGAGCTTTGTCGGCAATGGAGCGATCGTAAGCTTCAACTGCAGCAAATGATCGAGTATCGATCACGTTTGCTAAGTTTAATGTAGCGTCGTTACGCTTAGCAATTGCAACTGAATTTTTGAAAGCCCATTCTGCTTCTTTAGAACCGTCTACCGCGACTAGAATATGTTTATAAGTGATTGACATTCAATTTCCTCCTTTATTTGTTCTCTATGATATTATTCGACAAGTTAGCTTAAAATCCTTTTGTAAGGACTATTTATTTTATTATTTTAAAAACATTTTTAGCTAGGATTAGGTAAAGCAGTGAACTACTTATGAAAATGAGCATCCCAGGAGAAAACGTCTTAGGAATCATTAAATAGACAATACTCATACTAGCAAATGTGAAAATTGCAGCAAGATTTAATTGATATGAACCACTAATTACTTTTAATAGTACATCCTCTGAAATGAGGCCTTTTTTGATTAATAAATAATCTGTCACTAATATGGCAGAAAGAGGAATAATACCAGCCCCTAGATAGGAAATGAAATAAGAAGCTTCAGAAGCTAAAGTAGGGAAACAACTAAAAGTAATTCCAACTACACCAAATAGAAGTGAGCTCCTAATGCGTCCAAGTGACGGCCATGTATTTAGTAAACTAAAACTTCCCGTATAGGCATTTCCAATATTGATTGAAATCATAGCAAGCAAGCCACTGAAGGTGATAAATAACCCAACTAAGACATGAGGCGAACTTTCACTTAATACAACAAAGGGATTAGTTGAATTAAAATAGGAACCGACAAGTGTTCCAATAAGTGCTGTCATAAAGTAACCAGCTGCATTCCCAACAAACATGCCAGTAAATCCTTGTTTAGCTGTTTTTGCATACCTTGTCATGTCACTTGAAGCACTTACTCCAGAGACAAATTGGACAAATGCTAAACTCATATAGAAAAGAAAAGGTCCCCATTGAAATGAGGTAAATGAAGCAACTTCACTATTCTCAAAAGATATTTGAGATAAAATCACATACAGCATAAGACCTTGACCGATTAAAAGAACGGGCAGAAATAGTCTCGTTATTTTCTTGACTGCGTCATATCCTACAAGAGCCAAATATGCCATAATGCCTGATGTACAAATAGCGAGTATTGCGAATGGTATTTCTATATTGAAAAAATTAGAAATCACAGTTTGTAATATGAATGTACCGCCTATTGTTTGAACACTAAACCAATATAATGAGGTGATCACTCGAATAGGCGAAGCGATTTTTGTAGCAAGCCATGAGCCAGTAAAAGCCCTAACGATGTATTGGCCAGGTAAACCATACAACGCACCAGGTATGGATAAAGCTGAGACTAAGAGGAAAGCTAGAAGTGCTCCTATCCATACTGCTAAAAATGCTGCTTGCCATGATAAATTTCCTTGAGTTACAGCTAATGTCGGTACTAAAAAGTTTCCGGCATTCACTGAGAATGCGAATGTAATAATTGCGTATTCTTTCCAACTGGATTGTTTAAGAGATAAAGGAACGGGTTCTAACCCGTATCTTTCGAATTTACTCGTATTCATATTAGTCATCGTTAAAAACACCGTCTTTCAATTATCTGAAATATTGAAAATTCATTTCTCGAAATATTTTTAAAGCCATTTTCAATTATATCTGATAGAATGGATTTGCTTTGAGATATTTTATTAATGTCAGCACATCTGACTTATGATTATGAATCTATATATACACATAGGAGGGTTTTTCAATGAAAATTGGAGTGCCAAAAGAAATAAAAAATAACGAAAATCGTGTTGCAATGACACCAGCTGGTGTTGTCAATTTATCTGTATTTGGTCATGAAGTATTTATTGAATCAGGTGCAGGTCTAGGTTCTGGTTTCACTGATGAAGCATATGAATCTGCTGGCGCAACAATTGTTGCAACTGCAAGTGAAGCTTGGGCTAAAGATATGGTCATGAAAGTGAAGGAGCCAATTGCCTCAGAATATGGTTACTTCTCAGAAGGACTTATTTTGTTCACATATTTACATTTAGCACCTGAGCCAGAATTAACAAAAGCTCTAGTTGATAATAAAGTCGTTGGTATTGCGTATGAAACAGTTCAATTACCGAATAACTCATTGCCATTGTTAACTCCAATGAGTGAGGTAGCGGGTCGTATGTCTACACAAATCGGTGCACAATTCTTAGAAAAAATCCACGGTGGAATGGGTATTCTTTTAGGTGGAGTTCCTGGTGTTTCTCGTGGGAAAGTAACGATTATTGGTGGAGGAATTGCTGGAACGAACGCTGCACGTGTTGCGGTAGGTATGGGGGCAGAAGTAACGATTATCGACTTGAGTCCAGATCGTTTACGCCAATTAGAAGAATTATTTGGTCGCGATGTTCAAACATTGATTTCAAATCCATTCAATATCGCAGAATCTGTTAAAGATTCTGATTTAGTAATTGGTGCGGTATTAATTCCTGGTGCAAAAGCTCCTAAATTAGTGACAGAAGAAATGATTATGTCAATGAAACCAGGTTCTGTGGTGGTCGATATTGCGATTGACCAAGGTGGTATTCTGGAAACTTCTGATCGTATTACAACACATGATAATCCAACATATGAAAAACATGGCGTATTACATTATGCGGTAGCTAATATGCCTGGTGCGGTTCCAAGAACTTCTACAATGGCATTAACAAATGTGACAGTTCCTTATGCAGTACAAATTGCAAACAAAGGCTATGTACAAGCATGCTTAGATAATAACGCGCTTCTAAAAGGTGTAAACACTTTAAACGGTTTCGTAACATACCAAGCAGTAGCTGAAGCTCAAGGTTTGCGATATGTGAGTGTAGATTCTCTTTTAAGATAATAGGTAGAAAAGAGGATGGGACAAAACAAAAAACATCAAAATTTCTCAATGAGAAATTTTGATGTTTTTTTGTTTATGCTAAATTGATTTCCGTTGCGGGGACACTTTCCGGGGGCACGGCTCGAGCCTGTAGTCTCTCACTCGTGCTATTCCCCCAGGAGTCGCCCCTCCACTTCAATCAATTCATAAAGTATCAATTTCTTAATATAGATTCTTGCCTCGTTTAAAGGAATTTCTACCTATGTCCGAGCCTCTTTTAGTTATTATCTATAGAAATACTTTTAAAAAGTTGAACTACGTTCAATTCTCTGTACTATTCTGCAGAAACGATAACCAATTCTTTTGGATATTTCGTTAAAACTTCAACGCCATCCTTCGTCACTACAACATCATCTTCAATTCGAACACCTGTAATACTTGGATCGTAAATTCCAGGTTCGATTGTAAACACCATTCCTTCTATCAATTCCATCTCATTATTCCCTGTAACTGATGGGAATTCATGTACGGAAATACCAAGACCATGGCCTAAGCGATGGGTGAAGAATTCGCCATAACCCGCTTCAGTAATAATATCTCGTGCAATCTTATCTAATTCCATAGCTTTTACACCAGGTTTAACAGCGTCCACTGCAGCTTGTTCTGCTTTGCGTACCGTTTCATAAACCTCTTTTTGCTTAGTTGAAGGTTCACCAAAAGCTACTGTACGTGTTATATCCGAGCAATATCCTTTGTAAATTACGCCTAGGTCAAATAATACGAGGTCACCTTTTTGTATTTTACGATCACCAGGCTTGCCGTGTGGTGAAGCAGTTTTTGGACCACTTAAAACCATGGTGTCAAATGACATATGGGAGATCCCTTTTTTCTTTAAAGCTAATTCGATTGCCGTTAAAATCTCAAGCTCGGTTTTTCCTTCTGCAATTTCACTTACTCCGACTTCAATCGCATAGTCAGCATATGCAGCTGCTTCGCGAAGGATAGCTAATTCGTTTGCGTCTTTTACAACACGCATCGAATTGAGTTGATCATCGAGTCTAGTGAAAGTAACATCTGGGTATAATTCTTGAATAGCTTCTAAACGTTCAACCGTCATATGTGATTTTTCAATAGCTATTTGTGATGGAGTTATTTTTTTATTTTCAATGGCTTGTTTTAATAATTGCCATGGCTGATCCGTATCTTGATGTCCGACAACATCAAAATTCCATCCTGCATTTTTTGCATCGGGTACTTCCATTTGAGGAAGAATCATTAGAGGTTCAGCGTCTTGAAAGATTAAAACGCCAAGCAACCGTTCATGAGGATTGCTTCTAAAACCAGAAACATAAAACACGTTATCAGGTGTTGTAATGAAAGCCGCATCTATATTATGCTTTTTTAAATAAGTCGAAATTTGATTGATTTTACTCATGGTAGCACTCCTTTTTGTATTGTTCTCCTAAATAGCATATCAAAAAACAGGATTCTCGGCATTTTTATCGAATAAAGAACAATATCCACAGAAGGAGGTTATAAAAATGTATGTATCTTTCCATGGACATTCAGTTGTCAAAATTAAAACAGGGGACTTTACAATTTTGATTGACCCTTTTATTTCCGGAAATGGTTTAACAGATTTAATTGCTGAAAATGAAAAACCAAATGTTATTTTGTTGACGCATGGACATAATGATCATGTCGGCGACACAGTAGCCATAGCAAAGGCTAATGATTCACTCGTTATCGCACCATTCGAACTTGCTGAATACTTAGAGTGGCAAGGAGTGCGAACGCACGGGATGCATATCGGTGGAGCTTACCAATTTGAATTTGGGAAAGTGAAATTCACACAAGCTTTTCATGGCTCATCGTATGTCACGGAAAAAAATGAAATTATTTACACAGGAATGCCAGCGGGTATTTTGTTCTCGGCAGAAGGAAAAACCATTTACCATGCAGGAGATACTGCATTGTTTGGAGATATGAAATTAATTGGGGAACGTCATCCAATCGATCTTGCGTTTTTACCAATAGGTGATAATTTCACAATGGGAATCGAGGATGCTGCCTATGCAGTAGAGTTATTGAAACCGCAAGCAGTCGTTCCGATTCACTACAATACGTTCCCGCCAATAAAACAAGATCCTAATGACTTTAAAGAATTGGTCAAACACTCAAACGTTCATATTTGGGAAGCGGGAGATGGAACAGAAATGTAGTGTGTAGCACGGAAAGTCTTTGACTTTTCGTGCGTTTTTTATGGCTGAAAAATGATACCTTTGTGATACACTAACAATAGAACGATTGTTTGGGAAATAGGTGATGACATGGCAACTAAGCATGAACAAATTTTACAATATATCGAGTCACTACCCGTTGGAGATAAAATCTCTGTGCGACGTATTGCGAAAGAACTTCAAGTCAGTGAAGGGACTGCTTACAGAGCGATAAAAGAAGCAGAATCTCAACGGTATGTGAGTACCATCGAGCGAGTTGGTACAATTCGAATTGAAAAGAAAAAGAAAGAAAATATTGAACGATTAACATTTGCAGAGGTCGTCAATATTGTAGATGGTCAAGTGTTAGGCGGGAAAAGTGGCTTACATAAAACGTTAACAAAATTTGTTATCGGTGCCATGCAACTGGATGATATGATGCGATATACAGATGCAGGCAGTCTTTTAATCGTCGGAAATCGGACGAAAGCTCATTTTACTGCTTTAAAAGCTGGAGCGGCTGTTTTGATTACTGGAGGATTCGAAGCTTCAGAAATGTTGAAAAAATCAGCAGACGAGCTGGAATTACCCATTATTTCAACGAGCTATGACACGTTTACTGTTGCAACCATGATTAATCGTGCGATCTATGATCAATTAATTAAAAAAGAGATTCTCTTTATTGAAGATATTTATGTACCTTATCAAGAAACAGATTTTTTAAAGGTAACCGACGAAGTGAAAAGTTATCACGATCAAAATACCAAAACAACCCATGGGGGATTCCCAGTGATTGACGCCAATCAAAAGTTGGTTGGTATTGTTACAGCTAGAGATGTCATTGGGATTGACCACAATGAATCCATAGAAAAAATAATGACCAAAAACCCACTTACTGTATCGATGAAAACGAGTGTTGCAACTGCTGGACATCGAATGATATGGGAAGGCATTGATTTAATGCCGGTAGTAAATGACGCTGGCAATTTGGAAGGTGTCATCAGTAGACAAGATGTTTTGAAAGCATTGCAATTAGCTCAACGACAACCTCAGCATGGTGAAACAATCGACGATATCGTGAAAAGTCAAATGAAGGTTTTAGATGAGAATGATTTAGCAGTAGAATTTACTGTTACTCCACAAATGACCAACCAATTTGGCGCGATTTCTTATGGCGCATTTACAACGCTGTTAGCTGAAGTTGGAAATCATGTTTTGAAGAAAAACAAACGCGGGGATAGTGTTGCTGAAAATATGACCATCTACTTTATTAAGCCGATGCAAATGGATAGTGTCATTACAGTGAAGCCAAGCATTTTAGACATGAGTAGGAAGTTTGTGAAAATGGAATTTGATGTTTATCAATCAACTTTACTTGTTGGTAAAGCCATGATGATGTTCCAACTCCTAGAAAGATAGGGATGGCAAAGAAAAAAGTGATGCGGTAAAACGCATCACTTTTTATTCAAACGAAATTCTTCTTCTACAAACTGACCGTAATGTTTCATTACTTTAAAATAATGAACGATGGTAATTAAACCGATGACAATAAAAATGGCTGAAATGACATATGTTATGGTTGTAGAAAATAAGAAAAGTTGGTTTAAGCCAAAGAAGAAAAGCAAGCTTCCTAGTGCAACCATTGCACGATTGGCATACCATTTTTTCGCAATAGGTAATTCACTTCGCAATTGTTTCACTTTCATGTAAAAGTAAAAAACAGCTGAAATGATTATGAAAAAGACAAATACTGCATTTATCATCGTAAACCTCCTGGAATATGTGAAACTGTCATAATTGTAACGACATTTCCTAGAAAATGCGAATGGTATTAATTTTAACTTGGAGGGAAATATCATGAAACGTCAAATCATTGACACAATAGCTAAGTACGAAACAATCATCATTCATCGCCATGTAAGGCCTGATCCAGATGCATATGGTTCAGCTTTCGGCTTACGCGAAATTTTAAGAGCGACTTATCCAAATAAAAAAGTCTACACTACTGGAGAGCATGAAGAAACACTCTCATTTTTAACTATGCCTGATAAAGTGACAGATGATCAATTTAAAGATGCACTAGTTATAGTGACAGATACCGCAAATACAGAACGAGTGGATGATCAAAGATATAAAACAGGTGCTTTTTTATTGAAAATTGACCATCATCCGAATGATGATCCTTATGGTGATTTGCTTTGGGTTAATACAGATGCTAGTTCTGCTAGTGAAATGATTTACGACCTTTATGAAGAAGGACAGAAAGTGGCTGACTGGAAGATGTCCGACGAAGCCGCAAGATTGTTATTCGCAGGTATTGTGGGAGATACAGGACGATTTATGTTCCATAGTACAAGTCGAAAAACGTTTGAAACTGCTGGCGATTTAATTTCTTATAATTTCGATCGAACTGAACTGTTTAATGGAATGTACGAAGTCGATCGTAATTTATTGAATCTGCAAGGCTACATATATCAGAAATTCGTTATTGATGATAACGGAATGGCGTATGTCAAATTAACAGTGGACACTTTAAAAGAATATGGCGTAACGTCGAGTGAAACCTCATTATTAGTTGGATCTCTTGGAAATGTAAAAGGAATTCGAGCGTGGGTTATTTTCATCGAAGAATCAGATCAAATTAGAGTTCGACTTCGTTCAAAAGGACCGATTATAAATGAATTAGCGAAAGAATTCGGTGGCGGCGGTCATCCCCTTGCTTCAGGAGCATCGGTTTATTCATGGGAAGAAGCAGATCGAGTAATCGAAAAATTAAAAGGTATATGCCAATAAAGAGAAGGGAGAAAATCAAGTGAATCCAGTATATCCGCATGTACAAACATCAGCAGATTTATTAAATAGTACGGTACGACTGGAATCACTGATTCCTTTCTTACAAGAACAAACAGCGACGGCTGTCGCAATTACGAATCGCAGAATGTATGGCACACTTCCATTTTATAAGTCTGTAAAAGCCGCTGGAATTCATCCTGTTATCGGGTTAAGTTGTGACGTTGAATTTTCAGATACGATTAAATTACCTATTCAAGTGTACGCGAAGTCGAATAAAGGGTACCAAAACTTGTTGAAAATTAGTAGTGCTCTTGAAGTGAAAGGGTTAGTACAGCTTCCACTCAATTGGTTAAGAGCATATAAAGAAGATTGCGCCATTATCTTAGCTATTCCTAATACTGACGATTGGTCGGATAGTCAAATTGAAGAAGTAGTATCCGACATGAAGCAACTCTTTTTTGATGATGTGTATGGTGGTATTGAAAGACCTGGTGGCATTGTTTCGCCTCGTGAAAACTTCATTGTTTCCACTATGAATCAACAAGGAATTCCTGTCATTGCTACACATCATGTGAAATATGAACATGCGGATCATGCATTCTCTTATGAAGTTGCCCAAGCAATTTCTAATGGAGTAAAACTGCAGGATTCATCACGTGTTAAACCAAGCCATACAAATTCATATTTGCCGAATGCTCGGGAGTGGATTGAATGGTTTGCGGATCATCCAGAGTGGTTAGAGACTTCTAAAAAACTTTTACATAGTTGTTTAGTGGACATTCCTTTACATAAAATGTACATGCCTGCATTTCCGGTGACTCCTCCTTTAACATCCGCGGAAGTACTTAAATCACAATGCTTATCTGGGCTTTCCCAACGTTTAGGAAAAGTATCTCACGAGTATTTCGATCGACTTGATATGGAACTTTCGATTATTAATCAAATGGGGTATGCAGATTATTTCTTAATTGTGGCTGATTTTATGGCCTATGCAAAAGAGAAAAAAATCCTTACTGGACCAGGACGTGGTTCTTCAGCAAGTTCACTCGTTGCCTTTTCTTTATTTATCACTCATGTAGATCCTTTAAAGTTTGGTCTTTTATTCGAGCGTTTTTTAAATCCTGAACGAGTTACGATGCCCGATATTGATATCGATTTTGTAGATAACCGTAGACAAGAGGTCATTCAATACGTAGCACAAAAATATGGTCAAGCTTTTGTCGCACAAATCATCACGTTCGGGACATTATCAGCAAAAGCAGCTGCTCGTGATGTAGCTCGTGTTTTTGGTTTTAGTAATGATGTATTAGAAATGATTTCAAAACAACTTCCGAATAAAGCTGGGATTTCCTTAAGAGAAGGAATAGACTCCTCATCAGTTCTAAAGAAATGGATAGAATCGGATTCTTTAAATAAACGTTGGGAAGAAGTAGCGTTACAATTAGAAGGTTTGCCTAGAAATGGTTCGACTCATGCAGCTGGTGTTGTTTTGTCTCCAGTTCCTTTAGTTGAGCTTTTGCCTATTGAAGATGGGCAAGAAGGAATTTATTTGACGCAGTGGCCGATGCAAGATGTCGAGCAGAGCGGTTTGTTAAAGATGGATTTCTTAGGTCTCCGCAATCTCACAATTCTAGATCGAATCCGTTCTATGATTTGGTATGATACGAAAAAATGGTTAGATTTCGAGAAAATTCCTTTGGATGACTCACAAACCTTTCAGTTGTTGCAGGCGGGCGATACAACAGGTGTATTCCAATTAGAATCCGATGGGATGAGACAGGCATTAATTGATATTAGACCGTCTCATTTTAACGATATCGTAGCGGTAAATGCCCTTTATCGTCCCGGACCAATGGAGCATATTGCTACCTACAAGCGTCGAAAACATGGTGAGGAAAAAACAATTTATCAACATCCGATTTTAGAGCCGATTTTAAGTGACACTTACGGCGTAATTGTCTATCAAGAACAAATCATGCAAATAGCATCACAAATGGCAGGATTTACTTTTGGTGAAGCTGATATTTTACGAAGAGCCGTCAGTAAGAAGAATAGACAAGTGTTGGACGAGCAACGCCAACATTTTGTTACTAAATCAGTGGCTAAAAACTTTACTTCTCATGAAGCCGAGAGTATTTATGATTTAATCGTTCGTTTCGCTGATTATGGATTTCCAAAAAGTCATGCTGTCGCATATAGCATGATTTCGTATCAAATGGCTTATTTAAAAGCCAAGTATCCCGCTTATTTTTATGCTTCTTTATTAACAAGTGCAATCGGCAATAGTGATAAAACCATGAAAATTTTACAAGAAGTTAAACAAAAAAAGATTTCCTTATTACCGCCCTCCCTATTAAATAGTGGACTTACATTCCGAGTAGAGAATGGGGCAATTCGATTTGGATTATCTGCAGTAAAAGGAATTTCTTATGAGTTTTTAAAACGGATCATTGAAGCTCGGAAATCTGCCATTCCACAATGGAAAGATATCTTTGAATTAGCCGCGAGTTTGTCTGCTCAATATTTTTCGAGAAAACATATTGAACCATTAATAAAATCTGGGGCATTGGATGAGTTTCATCAAGATCGATCCACTTTACTAGCCACATTGGACGCAGCTGTTAAATATGCTGAACTCGTACGTCCGAAAATGGAAGTGGATTTATTTGAAGGAGATTTCAATTCTTTTGGGAAACCAAAATACATTGTGAAAGAACCTTTGCCAGATATGATGAAATTACAGTTTGAAAGAGAAACCCTCGGCTTTTATATGTCTAGCCATCCAATCGGAAGATGGAAAGAGACCTTAAATCAACCATTCATAAATCTTCAAAATCTGGGGAATAAAAAGAATGGAGAGCATGTTTCCGTACTTGGCATGATTGAGGAAATTCGCCGAATTCGCACGAAAAAGGGAGAATCAATGGCTTTTGTTTCTCTTCAAGACGAAACCGGAGACGGATCAATTACTATTTTCCCTAGCGACTACGCTAATATTAATCTTATTTTAAAAGAACAAGAGATTGTTAACGTCGAAGGCATTATCGAATGGCGTCAAGGTAAGCCACAAATCATCTTAAAACAAATGAAAAGCTTAAAATAATTTAAGAACCGAGGCTATCTCAAAAGTCATTAAGTGACTGAGAGATAGTTCTTTTTTTATGCATATTTCGTTCACTAGCATTATCAATCAATCTGGAGATTTAGCAATCAAAATCGCACTTTAAAAGCTGATATTGCTGCGGAGCATTATCCAAATGTGTATAATCTCGAAGAATTGGTCGAGGTAGGTTCTACTGTACTCGCTGTTCCTGGTGTAAATACTTGGAGAGCGATAATGCCAGTTTTAAGAAGAATGGGTGTTAATTAGATTTTATATAATCAAAATTGTTATATCTTGTTTTATTTTTGAAACAAAAAGTATCTTAATCGGATATTAGTATTCCTCTTAAAATCTTAGCATTTACTTTATCTAGTTCTCCGGAAATTCTACCATCCATATTGATTGTTGCTGTTTCATCAGAATTGAACCAAATCGCGTAATCAGCTATTTTTTTTGGCTCTTTATCTTTATCTAAGTCGTAAAATAAAGATGCTTTTATATCTTCTCTTTTCTCCATAAGTGGTGGCTCAGCATTTTGGTCCCATTGTATATTCCCAAACGCTACCCCCAATAAATTCAAATTATCTTTATCCAAAATTGTTACAAAGTTACCATTACTTCCGTCTAAGTTCACTTTCTGAACATCAACTTTGAATAGTTGTTTCATGTCTGAATGAGAAGTTTGCTCAACCTCCTGATTATTAATGTCTGTACACCCTGCAATTAGAAACAGTGAAATAAGAAAAACTGCAATAAAATTAGTCCACTTCTTCAAACTAAATTCCCCCGTCAATTTTATATTGTCTTAAGTAAAGAAAAATTCTTGACTAGTTAATTTATTTCTTAAAACTCTGCCCTTTCACATTTTTTAAAAGTCTTAATTTGTTAGACGTTATTCAGCTAATTTTGATTCACAATTTTATAAAGTTTAATCTAAAGTTTTTTAACACTAAATTAAAATAAAATTGTAAATTAATTCAATTTAGGCTAAACGGTATTGACAGATAATGTATAGCCTCGAAAAATAATTGATCTTCGAGAGACAATTAACGTACCAATCTTTTCATTCAAAACCAATCTTTTATGAATACCCATGTATCTGATTAAGAACATTTTCAAATAATGCCCATTGCAACCAATCGATTTTTTTTGTATGATAGTCACATTGAGTGGTCAGACCACTTTGTAAATAATGGAAGCAAGAGGGATGCACATGGACAAACAGTCCACTAAAATGTATTTGCAAATTGTTCGAGAACTCAGGCTCCTTATTCAATCAGAAAATATTAAACCCGGTGGCAAATTGCCTTCTGAAAGAGAATTAGTTGAACGACTTAAAGTTGGACGGTCGACTGTTCGAGAAGCACTTAGAAGTTTAGAATTATTGGGATTAATTGAAACAAAACGTGGAGAAGGAACTTTTTTAACGGATTATCGTAATCATAAATTAGTTGAGATTTTATCAACTTTTATACTACAAGATACAAAAACAATTAATGATGTCCATTTAACTAGACAGACTCTTGAAAAAGAAGCGATCCGTATTGTATCTGCTTCACCTCATTTAATGGATTTGCCGGTCTGGGAGAGTTTATTAATAAAGTTAGACGAAGAAGGAACTGTTCAACGTGAGGACATTATTCGTGAAATTTTAATTGTAAGCAATAATCGGTTGTCTTTAAAAATGTGGTTTTTACTAAAACAATATGGTGAAGAGCCCTATCAAGGTTTCACAAATGAAGATGAAAATACCTACCTTATACAATTGCTACAAGCAATCAAGGATGGGGAAATTGAACAAGCTGTCGAAGCATATAATGCTTGGACGAATTTATTAACAAAGGGGAGAGAGAATGTATGATACGAGATATTTTTTCAAGAAATCGTAAACACAAATATGCGACGATTCCAAATCTCGCTTCCAAAACGGATGTACCTGAAGGGATTATGACAAAATGTCCTGAGTGTAAATATATAGGTTTAACAAAAGAGTTAATGTCGAATAAAAAAGTTTGTCCGGGATGCGATCATCATTACAAAATGACTGCCTATGAGCGAGTAGCTAATTTCTTAGATGAATCTACTTTTGTTTCTATGGATGATCATCTAGAAACAGTTAATCCACTTAATTTCCCTGGTTATACAGACAAAATAAAATCTGATAGTAAAAAAACTGGCTTAAATGAAGCTGTGCTGACTGGTACTGGGCAAATCAATGGTCAGAGTGTAGTGGTTGCGATAATGGATGCTCATTTCCGAATGGGTTCAATGGGATCCGTTGTTGGTGAAAAAATCACACGTGCTGTAGAAGAAGCGACGAAACAAGGCGTACCTTTTATTATTTTCACTGCAAGTGGTGGAGCAAGAATGCAAGAGGGTGTTCTTTCTTTAATGCAAATGGCGAAAACAAGTGTTGCGCTTAAGCGTCATAGTGAAAAAGGGTATTTGTTCATCTCGATTTTAACTCATCCAACTACTGGTGGAGTTTCAGCAAGTTTTGCATCGCTAGGAGACATTAATTTAGCTGAACCAAAAGCTTTAATTGGTTTTGCTGGTCGACGTGTAATTGAACAAACGGTGAGAGAAAAACTGCCTGAAAACTTCCAAACAGCTGAATTTTTACTGGATCATGGACAATTGGATGCAGTCGTTCATCGAGCATCGATGAAAGATACTGTATCAACATTAGTGAAACTACATTCGAAAGGAGAAAACAAAAATGGTTAAAACATTACCTTTCGAAGAACCAGTTATTCAACTAAGAGCGAAGATTAGTGAACTAAAAGATTTCACTTCTAATGCAGAGGTTGATCTTTCAACAGAGATTCAACAATTAGAAGATCGACTTCAAAAATTAGAAACAGATATTTATGAGAATATGCAACCTTGGGATCGTGTTCAAGTAGCAAGACATCCTGAGCGACCAACGACACTCGATTACATTCGTGACTTATTTACAGATTTCATCGAACTTCATGGGGATCGTTTATACGGAGATGATGAAGCAATTGTTGGAGGTATAGCCTCATTTAATGGCCAACCTATTACCATCATTGGTCATCAGCGCGGAAGAGATACAAAAGAAAATATTAGACGAAACTTTGGAATGCCTCATCCGGAAGGCTATAGAAAAGCCCTTCGTTTAATGAAACAAGCTGAAAAATTCAAGCGACCTATTATTTGTTTTATTGATACAAAAGGAGCTTATCCTGGTAAAG
The DNA here is from genome assembly GCA_018816185.1 of Bacillota bacterium. Taxonomy (GTDB): domain Bacteria; phylum Bacillota; class Bacilli; order Bacillales_A; family Planococcaceae; genus Paenisporosarcina. Next base: position 4,471 of record JAHIWI010000063.1, on the reverse strand, counting down.
CTGCTGAAGAACGTGGACAAAGCGAAGCCATTGCTCGAAATTTGTTTGAAATGGCGGGATTGAAAGTGCCAGTCATAAGTGTAGTAATCGGCGAAGGTGGAAGTGGTGGTGCCTTAGCATTAGGCGTCGCCAACCATATTCATATGTTAGAAAATGCAACGTATTCGGTTATTTCACCAGAAGGTGCAGCATCAATTCTTTGGAAGGATGCCGCACTTGCTCAGCAAGCAGCTGAAGCGATGAAAATTACAGCACCTGATTTAAAAGAAATGGGAATAGTAGACGAAATTATTCCTGAATCTACAGGAGGCGCGCACCGAGATCCAAAACGACAAGCCGTATTAATGGGAGAAGTTTTACAACGTTCTCTTGACGAATTGTTGAAGTTAAATGAAGATCAATTAGTCGACACTAGATATGAGAAATTTAAATCGATTGGTGAATTTATTGAATAACAAAAATATGAGCTTGTCCCAAAACGGGGCAAGCTATATTTTTCTTTCGTATCTTTTCTACTTTTAAGTATGATCAAATATACAAGTTTGTATAAACCATGGTAATGTGAATTACATGATCTATAAAATTGCCGATTTGAAGGAGGATATCCTAATGAAAAAGATTGCTGTTTTAACCAGTGGTGGGGATGCACCGGGTATGAATGCTGCTATTCGAGCTGTCGTTCGAAAAGGAATTTACCATGGGCTAGAAGTTATGGGTGTCTATAATGGATATCAAGGATTAATCGAAGGAAATATACATAAGCTTGACCTAGGCTCGGTTGGTGACATCATTCAAAGAGGTGGTACAAGACTTTATTCGGCTAGATGTCTTGAATTTATGACAGAAGAAGGTCAGTTAAAAGGGATCGAGCAAATGAAGAAACATGGGATCGAAGGTTTAGTTGTTATTGGTGGGGATGGTTCTTATCGAGGAGCAATGGCTTTGACAAAAAGAGGTATACCCGCTGTAGGTGTTCCTGGAACAATTGACAATGATATTCCTGGCACAGACTATACAATTGGTTTTGACACGGCATTAAATACAGTTATTGAAGCTATTGATAAAATTCGTGATACAGCTACTTCACATGAACGAACTTTTATTGTTGAAGTAATGGGTCGTGACGCAGGTGATTTAGCTTTATGGGCTGGTTTAGCAGGTGGAGCTGAAACAATAGTTATCCCAGAAGATCCGTATCAACTTGATGATATTGTTGCAAGATTAAAGAGTGGACATGAACGAGGCAAAAAGCACAGTATCATCATTGTTGCTGAAGGTGTGATGAGTGGAAATGCTTTGGCCAAATTAATTGAACAACATGCAAATATCGAAACACGAGTTTCTGTTTTAGGGCATATTCAACGTGGAGGTTCACCAACAGCACGTGATCGAGTCTTAGCTAGTCAATTTGGTGCTAGAGCAGTGGAGATCTTAATGGAAGGTCAAGGAGGACTAGCTGTTGGCATGCGCAATCACCAAGTGGTAGACTATTCTATGACAGAGGCTTTCCAAGGAAGCCACAAAACGGATCTTTCAATGTATCAATTATCTAAAGAATTATCGATATAACGTAATGGAGAGGAAATTATTATGAGAAAAACCAAAATTGTATGTACAATCGGACCAGCGAGTGAATCACCAGAAATGCTGGAACAACTGATCGAAGCGGGAATGAATGTTGCTCGATTAAACTTTTCACACGGCAATCACGAAGAGCATGGAGAACGTATTCGTCGAATTCGCGAAGCTTCTAAAAAGACGGGTAAAATTGTTGGTATATTGCTGGATACGAAAGGACCTGAAATTCGTACACATCAAATGGAGAACGATGCAATTGAGTTAACTACTGGGCAAACGATTGCAATTTCGATGAAAGAAGTTTTAGGAACGGAAGAAATGTTCTCTATCTCTTACGATCATTTGATTGAAGATGTTCAAGAAGGCTCGGTTATTCTACTAGATGATGGATTAATTGAACTGCGCGTGAAGAGCATTGATGCAGCTGCGGGATTAATTCATACAGAAGTATATAATGCCGGTACCCTTAAAAATAAAAAAGGTGTTAATGTACCAGGAGTATCAGTTCAATTACCTGGTATTACTGAAAAAGATGCACAAGATATTTTGTTTGGGATTTCACAAGAAGTTGATTTCATTGCTGCTTCCTTCGTAAGAAGAGCAAAAGATGTTATGCAGATTCGTGAATTATTAGAAAAAAATGATGGTTCTTACATTCAAATCATTCCTAAAATCGAAAACCAAGAAGGCGTCGATAATATCGATGAAATCATCCAAGTATCTGATGGTTTAATGGTTGCCCGTGGAGATTTAGGGGTAGAAATACCGGCTGAAGAAGTACCTTTAGTTCAAAAGAGTTTAATTGCAAAATGTAATGAAGCAGGGAAACCGGTTATTACTGCGACTCAAATGTTAGATTCGATGCAGCGTAATCCTAGACCAACTAGAGCTGAAGCTAGTGATGTAGCAAATGCTATATTCGACGGAACAGATGCAATTATGCTTTCTGGTGAAACGGCTGCTGGAATGTATCCAGTTGAATCCGTAAAAACAATGGATAAAATTTCGATTCGTACAGAAGCTGCTCTTGATTATCGAGCAATCGTTACAGCTAAAAGTAAGAGCAAAGATGTAAATATGACGGATGCGATTGGTCAAGCTGTAGCTCATACGGCAATCAATTTAAAAGTGAAAGCGGTAATTGCTCCTACTGAAAGTGGTCATACGGCGAAAATGATTTCCAAATATCGTCAAGGTGCACCGATCATTGCAGTTACGTCAACTGAACAACCATCACGTAAACTCACTTTGGTTTGGGGTGTATACCCAATCGTTGGAGAAAAAGTTGGATCAACGGATGAGATTTTAGAGTTATCTGTTGAAGAAAGTATTAAACATAACTATGTAAAACATGGTGATCTAGTTATCATTACAGCTGGTGTTCCAGTTGGTGAAGCCGGTACAACCAATTTAATGAAAGTTCATCTAATTGGAGATATGGTTGCTAAAGGACAAGGCATTGGAAAATCGGTTGCCGTTGGTCGAGCAGTTGTGGCAAACAACGCAAAAGATGCTCTTTTAGCGAATGTCGATGGTGCCATCTTAGTAACGCTTGGTTCAGATCGTGACATGATGCCAGCCATTGAAAAGTGTGCAGGTTTAATAACGGAAGAAGGCGGTTTAACGAGTCATGCCGCTGTGGTTGGTTTAAGTCTTGGAATTCCTGTAATTGTCGGTGTCAAAGATGCAACTAAGCTAATTGAAAACGGCCAAGAAATTACGATGGATGCTGAATCCGGAGTTATCTACCATGGTCATGCAAGTGTATTATAAGTAACAGAGATAAAAATACCTCAACGCATATTGTGTTGAGGTCATTTTTTTACACATATGTAATGTAAGGAAGGGAGATGTTCTCAATGAAGTGGTTACTTTTTGTATTAATCGTAGCTCCAGTGATTGAAATAAGTGTGTTAATTTGGTCAGGAAACCAATTTGGAATTCTACCAACGATATTAATTATTCTTAGTACTGGAATTTTAGGTGCGTTTCTAGCCAAAAAACAAGGACTAAAGGCAATTCGAGATATACAAAACCAAATGAAGAATTTCGAAGCTCCAGGTGATGCCATGGTGAATGCCCTTTTTGTATTTGCAGGTGGAATCATGTTACTATCACCAGGCTTTGTTACAGATATTTTCGGTTTCTTATTTTTATTTTCACCAACAAGACAATTGTTCAAGCCAATCATTTATAAATGGATTCGAACTAAAATGAAAAAAGGTCAGCTTATTGTGATGTGAACCAATGGTGTTCTCTAAAATGAACAGCTGCGAGTAAAAGAAATGGACTTAATAGGATTCCAGGAACACCAAACATCAACAGGGAACATGCACTAATAAAAAATACATGAATCGCTCGAATATGCATGGTATTTGCCCACAAAAAGGATTCAAGTAATTGTCGTGTCAATAAAATAAATGCATATAACAATATAATGACAATTCCTAATGTAGATTGATTCGTTAGCATAAAGAAGACAGCCATTGGTATGAGGATGATACCTGTCCCTAAAAACGGCATGACATCAGCAAAAGAAATTAAAAAAGCGAGACCAATTGGGGATGAAAAGTTCAACGCATAAAAACCAACTGCTAGCTGAGCAAAAGTGGTGAGAAACAGGACGATTTCTACTTTTGTAAACTTTTCAAATAATTGAGTGGCACTTACAAACAAGGGTTTAATGGTCTTGCGAGTTTTAGTTGGGATATAAATGAAAAACCAGGTACGAGACTTGATGGATTCTAATAATGCAAAGTAAAAAGCGATGATAAAAACAAATGTCTCGACAAATTGTTCAGGTAAATGTTGAATGAACAAGCTGATTTTTTTAATCATCGTTTCACTTAATAAAGAAAAAGCCTCTAAAGCGGATTTCCAATTCGCTTTATTT
>JAHIWI010000005.1 GCA_018816185.1 Bacillota bacterium | reverse complement strand
TTAAATAAAGAAAGAAGTTTCATTCTTTTAATATTTTGGGAATACATTGAAATGTTGGAACTTTTCATCTAGTTGAAGAGTCTAATGAGTAAGTATTGAAATCGGAAGAGTTAAGGTGGTTTATTCAATGAAAAAGTGGATTGCAGTAATCGTGGTTATAGGAGTTATTAGTACTTACATGGCACTTTCAACGAAATTTCACTATCCCGAACTGCCATTTTCAAATAAAACCAAATATGAAGTAGCGAACCTAGCCACCACTTCTACTTTACCGCTTTCTAAAATTACGCAAGAAGACGGATATATATGGTTTGTTACAGATGATTCGGAGGACATTGCAGAAGAATCACTGAAAAAACGGCTGCAAAAAAACGGCTGGGAATTTGTTGAGAAAGATGGATCTGGTTACTTTTTTGAGAGAAACGGCGAAAGAGTAATGATTGAAAGCGAGAAATGGACAAGCAATTATCTTCTTTTTCAATTGCCCATTGGTCTTTAATACATTCACACAACAAAAGACGATTCAACGTTAAAGTTTCTTAACATCGAATCGTCTTTTTAATGATTATTTTTTCTTTTTCATGCCAAATGGCCACCAAACTCCACGGTCAAATGAAACCGTCATAGCTGGGATTAATAATGGCAAAACAATTAATCCGTACAGCAGGAGTCCAATCACAACAATTGATGCGATTTGCATCAAACTAAGAACACCTGATGGTAACATCGCGCCAAACGTACCGGCTAAAATAATTGCGGCTGTGATAATAACTGTACCCATTTTTGCCATAGAAATACGCATTGCTTCACGTACGGTCAATCCACTCTCTGCTTCTTCACGGAAACGATCGAGCAAGAAGATCGAATAATCGACACCAAGTGCGATCAACATCACAAACCCAAAGAACGGAACAGCCCAGCTAATACCGTCAAACCCTAGAATATTTTGGAAAATAAGCTCAGCTATCGCAATGGACGTGAAATACGTTAACAATAATGAACCAATCATGAACAATGGCATGATCATCGATCGGAACAAAATCGCTAATACAACAAACAAGCTAATTAACATAATAACCACTGTACTCGTAAAATCACTTGATGAAATATCCGCTAAATCACTGTTAATACTCGCAATCCCACTAAACGCAATATCAGCATCTTCTAGTGGCATCCCTTTCACTTCCGCTTCGGTCGCATCTTTAATGCGTTGAACCGTTTCAATCGCTTCAGGTGAATATGGGTCGTCAGATAAAATAATTTCCATCTTTAAGCCAGTACCTTCAGCAAACGTATATCTCTCCAAAACTTGTGCAAAGTCTTCATTCTCAAGTGTACCTTCAGGAATGAATAACCCTGTATCACGAACAGCTTCACTTTCACTCATAGCTGTCATCATATCGCTAACTTCCGTTAAACCTTTAATAATTTCAGATAGTCCTTCATTTGAAGCGGCAAGCCCTTCTGTTACTTGAGATAACCCTTCACTTCCAGACCCTGCACTAGCTAAACCTTGTTGAATTTGTCCTAGTTGTTGACTAATCGCCGTCAGTGCACCGACTGTTTGTTGGACATTCCCTGATTGTTGTAAACCTTGTGTAGTTAAACCTAATTGTTCATTTAACTGTCCAAGCCCTGCAGCCACTTCACCTAGCCCACCGCTATTACCTGCTCCAGCTAATCCTGATTGGATTTGACCTAGACCCGCTCCGATTTCTGTTAACCCATCACGAGCTTCAGATAATCCATCAGCCATAAGGCCAAGCTGACGATCTACATACAAATCTTCTAGAATTTCACCAGTAGGTCGAGTAACAGCACGGATTTTATCGACACCTTCAATTTGTTCATACCGTTGACTTAATCGCTCAACATAAGGAATCATTTCTTCATTCGCCAATATCTCTTCAGATTGAATGATGACTTGAACTGGCAATGAATCGCCTTTTCCAAAGCCATCTTCAATAGCACGTAACCCTTGAACGGATTCGTAATCGTCGCCGATTTCATCCACGGTATTAAACGATAACGAGTTATCGTATGTTAACAACAATGGCACTGTAATTGCCGCTACAACTAACATCGAGAGCACAGGGCGATTCACAGAAAGCTTGCTCATCCACATCCATAACCCACTATCTCGATGAGATGCCGACTTCTTGGATGGCCAAAATAATTTTTCTTTTAACAGCACCATACTGATTGGCACGATGGTGAATAAAACCAGCATCAACACCGCGATTCCAACTGCTACAGCTACAGCTGACTTAAAGATTGGGAATTCTGCAAAACCTATCGCGAAGAATCCAATAAAAACAGCTAACCCTGAAATCAACAGTGTGCGACCAGCAGTTTTATACGTATTAACAATTGCATCTTCAACCGCGTGTCCTGCAGAAAGCTCTTCTTTATATCTACTTAATAGCAAGATACAGTAATCTGTTCCGATTCCGAATAAAATCGCCACTAAGAAAATTTGCGTATAGTTCGATACTGGGAAACCAAACCATTCGATGAAAAACGCCACAAATGATTGGCTTAACAAATACGTAATCCCCACTGCCACTAATGGAACTAACGGTGTAATGACCGAACGGAATACCGCCAACAATAACCCAAAGATTAAAACGACCGTAATAATTTCTGTACGTTTCAATCCTTCTTGTGCACTTTCGTTTACATCGTTATTGATAATCGCTTCACCTGTTACATATGCCTTCATATCAGAAGGAATGATGGATGTTTGAATATCGTCCGCCACTTCATTTACTTTCTCATCAGACCCTTGAACTGTAATAGGAATTAAGACAGTCTGTTGGTCTTCTGAAACTAATTGCTTTTCGATTTCTTCGCTTTCCACAGGATTTAAAACACTTGTAACCGCATCCCCAAGTGATTCAATTTCCGTAGACATCGCACTCAACTGTTCCCGGTCTTCATCCGTTAACTTTTCATCTAACTCGATCACAACCGAAATCGTTTGATCACTTTCGCCTGCATCGGCAAGCATTTTAGCAGCTATTTGAGAAGACGCATCGTCAGACAATTGGAATGAACCCGCTTCTTCAGCTTGATTTGTTAAATTGGGTGCTATTAAAAACAACAGAACCGTTATAGCGATGACACCGATTAAAATCGGCCATTTCAGTTTTAAAATTGTGCGCATCTCTTATACCCCATCCATTTTTAATATTTCTTTTAACTTTCTAAACGTCACGAGAAACTGCTCGATTTCTTGATCATTGACATGATCTGATAATAAAGAGCCAATATATTCATCTAGCACTTGTTTTGATTGTTCCACAACGTCTTGGCCTTTATCTGTTAGCTCAATTAACTTCTCACGCCTATCACCCGATGGCATAATAACAACCAATTCTTTCTCAACCAACTTTTTTAGGCGACTGGAAATAGCACTTTTGTGTACCCCTTGGAGTAAGGCTAAGCGACCAGCCGTCATCGACTCTTCTTTACTAATCAATTTCAGGACCTGCATTTGCTCAGGTGAATACTCTTTCCACAGTGGATTATCCACACTTTTCAGAACTCGTTCTGTCCCATAAATAAGAACTTCTTCGAACAATTCAGTTGCTTCTTGAATACGCTTATCCAATATAGTTTACCCCCTCAACCATTAAATTTAGTTTAGGGGGTAAACTTTTAAATGTCAATAAATGATATGGTGACAAAATGGTGAATGGTGCCTCTTTTTTCTAAAACCCAAAATTTATATTTCCGTATCCGTACAAAAAAACCTCCTCAAAAGAATTGAGAAGGTTTATTTTATGTTCACTTATATGTTTCTAGTCCATTTTTCACAACTAGTCGATTACGTCCACGACCCTTCGCTTCTAATAGAAGCTGATCGGCATAAATGTAAGCACGCTCCATTGGTAGCTCATCCACCATGGCATTGTAGTAAAGTCCGCATGAAACCGTATAAGAAATCTGTGTCATCTCGCCATTAAACTCAACTTCAGCTGGTTGCTCACTTACTTGTGTACGTAATGCTTCTAAACATTCAATACACTCTTCATAGGTGCGATCACGTAAGAACAGGGTGAATTCTTCCCCACCACTTCTGAATACTTGATCGTTATTTCTAACTCTCGATTTGAGCATTTTCGCAAAATGCTGAATGACCAAATCACCCACTGCATGATTATAGTTATCGTTAATGCGTTTAAATTTATCAATATCAATGACAACAATACCTAGCACTTCATTGCTTCCATTGATTTCGCTCATCTGCTTGTCCATCATGGCACGGTTTGCTAAACCTGTCATGAAATCGGTATACGCCATTTCTCTAAAATAGTCACGCTCGATTTCATTTTGTCTATTTTCTTGTTTGGAAAGGAACGATTTGCTGACAACATAATTTAAACTGAGTAACACAATCAGCATTTCCCATTGATTTTGCATAACAAAATAATACAAAAGACCATTTGTTAAAGCGTTTTTAACAACCATATCTAACATGCTTCTATTCTTTAAAAATAATTTAACTTCATTCCACGAATGAATATTCCCACTTAAAAAAAGAGAAAACAGAAGAAACGAATTTGCAAAAACCACAATGATTAGTGCTGCCAGAAGGAATAATAGAGAATATCCAAAAGGAATGTTTTCAAAATATGGATATAACGACATAAAGAATATATATGCGATTGTATTATAAATAACGAAAGTACCGATATTAAAGAATGTATCTGTAAATTCATCGGCATCAGCTGTTTTGTTAATTTTACGTTGGAAATATACAGAAAAACGATAAAAAATTTCAAATATTAGAAGACCAAAAGGGCCAGCAAATAAGGCAAACGATTGACTATATGACATCCCATAATCATATGTCGCATTACCGTTTCCTTGTATTACCTTATAATTGGTATATATAATCGAAAAAAATAAATAGATACATAACACACCTATATATTTAGCAAGGTCCACTTCCAAAGGTGCAAAAGATAAACCAATCGCGACACTTAATACAAATAATGCAATATCAAAAATTTTGTACTTTTCCAATCTGTTGCACCTTCTTAACTATGAATATAGAAATTATAGCATATTACCAAAAAATTGAATGTAATAATTCAGAAAATAATTCATTTTCATAATTTTACAATGAATCTTCTGTTTTCTTTCTAAAAATAAGCCATAAGATTAAAAACACTAAAAAAGAAACTAGTTCTAAAGTTATAATATACCATGGATAAGGACCTAAGTAATCTAATAAACTACCATTGACCGGTTTTCTTTGCAAAAACATATAATTGCCATCCACGACAAGGTTCATAACAAATACAATTGGCAACAAAACATTGAGTACAATCATCGTTTTCACAATTCCTTTAAACGTTGGTCTATGCCCTTTATACCAAGTGAAATACAGTGCCGTTATGATAATTCCGACATGTGTATAAAAAAAGTGGAAGAAGCGAAAATGCGGATACCCCATATCTAAAACAGGCGTTGCGATTGCTTGGATGGCACCGCCAATTCCAGCGTAGAAAACGAACTCATACAAATGCTTATTACCCGTCCAAAGCAAAACAATCGCAGCAATTAAACTGATACTGCAGAGTTCTAGCGGTAAGGAGTGACTCCAATTCCATCTATCCGTCTGGTATAGCCAAACATAATAGAGTAAATCCATACCTAGCAATGTGACAGCGAAAAACCGTTCGAACGCTTTCATTTTCCCCACTTCGATTGTTGCTTTATTTCTAAAGACAAACAGAAGAACAATCAGGAGGACTAACCCAATAACGGCAACAATATGAGCGGATGAAAACATAGTAAACACGGGTTCTTCATTCCAGATCATTGTCCTTCCTCCTTTTTCGTCTATCTCTTCTTATTCGATTTGTGTAGAGGGATATCCTTTTAAATCGTGGATTTTAAACTGCAATAGAGGAGAGATTTGTTGTGGGAGCGAATACTGATAGTAAATATGAATGGATCTATTAAATGTCTAGAAGAATAGTTTAGAGAATACAAAAGTGAATTGTGGAGATTGAACGAACCATTTTAAGATTGGTTGCGTCAATGTATTACCGCATCTATTTAATGAGGGGATTTAAAATGGTTGATCATTTCAGAAAATTTTTGAATCACTATATGGCTTGCTGGAGTAATTCTTCCTTAGTTGAAATGAAAGAATTGATTTCTCCAGATTATCAAGCTAGAGAAATCACAAATGGAGAAATCGTAGACTTTGGCTACATTGAATCACTTATTGGTTGGGAACAAGGTTTTAACTTCATCGAAGAACACAGGGGAGAATGGAGTTTAAATGAACTTTATAGCATCCCCTTAAGGAAGGATGAATGGCTTTCCGTTATATCAGCCAGTTTAGTGATTAATGGAAAAAGATTAGATACTGCTAATTTGTTTTTCCAAACTTTTAGACGTGAACATAACACGGACTGGAAATTGATTAGAAGCTATATAGAAGCTGGAATTCCCGTTGGCAACTTAAGTACTCTACACCTTCCATCTACATAACCAAATGAAAGGAGCATCCAACATGGAGACAATATTTCTATCAATCTTATATGGATTACCCATTATTATCGTAGCCTTCCTTATTCGATGGATTCGATTCATTAAAGAAAACTCTGATCTACAAGTTGAGCAGAATAAGGAAATCATCTCTTTACTAAAAGAAATCAGAGCTGAAAATACAAATCAAATGTAATCGATTTAGGAGGATTTAGATGTCACTAGCTTTGATTTTCGATATGGATGGAACCCTTTTTCAAACAAACAAAATTTTAGAAATATCTCTAGAAGATACTTTTGACAACTTACGGTCTCAAAACCGATGGAATAAAGAAACGCCACTTAAAAAGTATCAAGAGATTATGGGCGTACCATTGCCTGTCGTATGGGAAACACTTTTACCTGACGCGACAAATGATTGGCGAGAAAGTGCGAATGCATTCTTCCACGAAAGATTAATCGCAAATATTAACGCGGGTAAAGGCGCACTATATCCAAACACAAAAGAACTCCTCTGTTATTTAAAAAGCAAAGGTCACTCCATATTTATCGCAAGTAACGGACAAACCGAATATTTAAAGGCCATTGTTTCTTATTATGGTTTAGATCAATGGGTGACCGAAACATTTAGCATCCAACAAATACATACACAGAATAAGACGGATCTCGTGACAGAAATCATGAATCTGCATGGCATTACTAACGGAATGGTCATTGGAGACCGACTTTCCGATATACAAGCAGCCAAACATAACAACTTGCATTCAATTGGATGCCGATTTGATTTTTCACAAGAAAATGAACTAGCTCAAGCTGACTTCGTCATTGATGATTTGATGGAAATAAGAGATGTTCTAAGGAGTATTTAACTTTTGTAATTTAGGATTAGGTGAAGTACGAGTCATTCAAATGGTCAAACATTTTTGGGATATGTGACCGTCTCATTGTCATTGACTTGCGCAGTTGCTCCCCAAATACCTACTTCGTGCTCCACGACCTCAATTTGATCATCATTTCCATCAATGATGTGTTTTACAATATGTCCATTCGCTACTAGATAGTTGCTGATAAGCAAACGGTGACAACGAGAAGGATGACGCTCCGAACAACAATAGGCTGTTCTTTTATCAGCCGCTTTCTCCAAAAGTTCATTTATCCCAATTTGAAACTCTTCAGTCAGTGTGTAATCTGCATAATTATGAAATGATTGGTTGCGCCATCCTGCGTTTACCTCTTCACCAATCTCTTTTGATTTCTTACGTCTTCCTCCTAATTTCAAAAAATGTTCATATGTAATACCCTCTTCATTAAGCCATTTTGGAAACTCATCTTTTGAAAATTGTGGCCATTTTCGACTGCCTGGAAACGCTCTTACATCTGCCAATAGTTCAATTTTGTTTTCTTTTAGCATATTTTTGAATACCTCTTGTGAATGGCTTGAATGTCCGATTGTATAAATTTCCATTCTTTTCACCTCTTTATCTACTTATATCTCTCCTTTTTAATATTCCTGTCGCATTGTTCACCTAAACATGTTTAGCCTTAATATCAATTGTGTTGTTAATACCAGGGTGTTCAACAGCTATTATTAGTAATGGCAGGAATATAGAAATTAGCTCAAGTGATTCATATAAGGTATTCATATTTATTCAATTGAAGGTATTCAAACGTAGTTCTAGCCTAGTTTTGAATATACTGCTGACTAAAAATTATAACGAGAAAAGCACTGAAGAAATTTTGAGTTTCTTTAATATCCTTTTCAGTCAATAATGACAAAAAGCACCGCTAAATGCGGTGCTAATTTTATTTGGCGTTAAATAGCTATTTACAGGTGCATTTGAGATTTTGTACTACGCTAGAGAACCCTTTAACCTTATTAGAGCTGCTTTATTTTCATGATTTCTTTACATAACGCAATCTCTTCCGAACAAACCAATACACACCTAATCCAATCAATGCCAAAATGAATAACACTGGCAAGTTTCCAATGAAGAATACGATTAAAGCCGAACCAGTAGCAAGCAATGAATTGGTACTAGTCGCTAATTGTTTCTTCGTTTTCTCCCATGTATTTAACTCTTTGCTTTCGATTTCGGGTACGACTACTTTATTTTCATACATTAATAATTCCACTGTTGAGAAGGATGTTTGATTCTCAAGGTATTTCATCTTTCCAACCATCACTTCAATCTCTTCCTGTACTTTCGCTAGGTCAGCCGAAATCTTTAATAAGTCTTCTGTTTTTTGAGCCTTACTCATAAACGCTAGTAACCGTTCTTCAACAGCTCTCTTCGATTTAACTCGTGATTGCAAATCGACATATTGTTCCGTTACATCTTGACCAGTGACATTCCGTTCAAGCACCTTAGCCGCTTGCCCTTCAGCGTCTGCTAAAAATTTCTCGAAATGCTTTTCAGGAATACGGACAACCATTTTCCCGCTGCTCGTTTGATCATCTTCTTTATATACATTAGACTCCACAATGTACCCACCGTAATGCGCGACCTTCTGCTCAATATTTGCTTGCGCTTTGTCCAATTCCTTCACATTCACACTTAAACTCGCTTGGTGAATAATCATGCGAGTTGTTTCAACAACTGCCCCTTCTGTCGACACTTCAGCAGAATCGTCTGAATCACCAGTTTGACTCGAATCACTCATCACAGTTTCTGCTTCTTCTGTTGCGATTTCATTTGTACTTTCCATATCCCCCATATCTTCATCGTAGGAATTCTTTGATTCGGACATCTCATCACTCGCACTACAAGCCGACAAAACCAACATAATGGCCAAAAATAATAACCCCAACATCTTTTTCTTCATTTCGACCGCCCCCTATCTCTATATAAACTTTGACGTAGCCATAAGGAAAAATGTTACAGTTCCCGAAAAAATAATTACTTGAGGTTTGGTTAATGAAAGATGTGATTCCTCTACACAAAAAAGAAGCAGCCGAAGATACAATTTCGGCTGCCTCAAAACTTCGTATTGGATGATCTTCTTTAATAATTTGCGATTCACACTATATTACATTTCTTGAGGTGCTTTCATTCCTAATAATCTTAATGCTTCTTTTAACACGATCGTTACACTATGGACCAATGCAAGACGATAATTACGACCTTCATCCTCAGTTAACACTTGGACATTTCCATAAAAAGAATTAAATGACTGTGCTAAATCTACTGCGAATTTCGCGATTAAAGATGGATCTAGTGAAGTAGTCGCTCTACTCACCACGTTAGGGAATTGATTGAGTAATTTAATGATTACCCACTCATAGTCATTAACATCATTAACTTGCACATCATGTGAGTTGGTTTCAGCTTTTCTTAAAATGGAGTACGCTCTAGCGCAAGTATATTGTATATAAGGACCCGTCTCACCTTCTGTTTGAAGCATTTTTGTTAAGTTAAACTCGATATCATGCTTCCGATGCTGTTTTAAATCACTAAAGATAATCGCGCCAACACCTATTGCTTCAGCCATTTCAATTTTATTTTTCAAGTTCGGATTCTTTTCTTCAATATTAACGCTCGCTAATTGAATGGCTTCTTTTAAGACACGCTCCAGCAAAATAATATTTCCTTTACGAGTTGAAAGCTTCTCTCCGTCTTTTAAGATTAAGCCAAATGGAACATGTTGAATAGATGCTGACCAACCGTAGCCCATTTTGTTAAGAACCGTTTTAATTTGCTTAAAGTGTAGACTCTGTTCATTCCCCACAACGTATAGGGATTTCGCGAAGTTATATGTGTGTTTTCGGTCTAATGCTGCCGTAATATCTCTTGTTGCATATAGAGTTGCACCATCTGATTTTTTGATTAAGCAAGGAGGCATGTCATCCCCTATTTCAACGACTTGAGCACCATCTGATTTCACTAATAATTGTTTTTGCGTTAACTCTTCTACAATTGGTTCCATCTTGTCGTTGTAGTAAGCTTCCCCATTTTCAGAATCGAAAGAAACACCTAGTAAATCATATATTTTTTGGAATTCTTTTAAAGACTCCGTTCTGAACCACTTCCATAAGGCTAAGACTTCAGAATCCCCATCCTCAAGTGATTTAAACGCTGCCCGGCCTTGATCATTTAAGGTTTCATCTATTTCTGCTTCTTCATGAAAACGAATATAGAGAGCTAACAAAGTCTCAATTGGCGCATCCTGAACTTTCTTTTCACTTCCCCATAACCGATAGGCGACAAGTAATTTCCCAAACTGGGTTCCCCAATCTCCCAAATAGTTAATTTTCACAGGTTGGTACCCGCTCTTCTCTAACAACAGGGAGATGGAATTGCCAATGACTGTCGAACGTAAATGGCCCATTGAAAATGGTTTTGCGATGTTTGGTGAAGACATATCAATAGTGACAACGCTACCTTGACCAATATGTGAGGAACCATATTGGTTGGATTGGTTTATGATTGTTTCCAAGATGTGTTGAGAAAAATAGGGTTTATTCATAAAGAAATTCACATAGCCATTGACTGCTTTGGCCGTTTGAACGCGAGGATCACTAATACGTTGAGCGATTTCTTCTGCAATCAAAACAGGAGATTTCTTTAATACCTTAGCGAGCGAGAAGCAAGGAAATGCATAATCTCCTAAATGAGTATAAGTAGGCTCTTCAATCATATTTTCATCAACCTGTTCCGGAACAATGCCTTGCAATATTTCTAAAATATCCTGCTTCATCAGAAAACCTCCTAAAATAAATAAAAAAAGCCCCCGTCTCATCAAACATGAGACGAAAGCTTAACTTCCGCGGTACCACTCAAATTGCCAAATATATGGCCACTTTCTCCATAACGGGGAGTTCCGGCTACTAAAAGCATCTCAAAAGTGCGGTTCACAACTCTTTTACACCGGGCTTCCACCATCCCCCGCTCGCTTTTGTATCCGATGTCGCTACTCTCTTTTTCCTAGATATTGTTATTGAATTTAACAAACCCCAAATTAATTGTCAACATTTTCTAATAGATTACAGTTATTAATTTATGAAGGGACCTGCTATTCCATAAAAAATCATCGAGACCTTACGATTCACCTTCACTTTATAACCATACACCGCAAAGAAGAGAGCAGCTGCTCTCTCAATCTATCGATTAACGACGTGCAGCACGCAACCTACGGAATTGAGCAATTTCTTTAAATAAAAACTGCCAAAATGCAAACGAAGCGATCAGCAAGAACGCTAACTTCCATCCTTGTCGCCAATCATTGAAATACACATAATAACTCATGGCCGCATACACAAACGTGTAAAAAACAATCCCCCATAATAGCGACTCACGTTTCACATAAAATTTAATTGCAAATAGAAGTACAGAAACCCCTAGTAACACCCACTTCAATGTATCGAACTCCATATATTTCTCCCCTTATAATCCCGACTGCTTAAGTAATTTCTTTAATTATTCTTTGTTTTTGTTACATGACAACGTGCTCATAAAATTTCTGCAACTCTTTGTCACATATTAAGTTTTTCATATAAATACCCTTCAGCGTACTAAATCCCATGATTTGATTCTTATCATCTTCTACCGCTCATAAAATATTGCACTTTTTTCAATAAGCTAAGATGGATTCGACCAAACTAGAAAATAGCAAGTTAACTGATTAACCTTTATATCTTTAGTAGATGTTCTGTAAATCATTTTCAGAACTCATTATCTTTAAAGAAACCATCCTTACTCTTTAATTAATCCTATATCTTTATTTTGTCTTAATTTAACTTCCTCCATTTTTATATAAAAACTCTCCTCTAAATCAATATCAAAATAATTTGCGAACTTAGTAATATAAGCAAGACAATCTGCAAATTCTTTTCCTAAATCTTCTTTTATAGAAGTCTTGGCGATCTCAAACGCCTCTTCTTCATTAATACCTTCATTTATTAATTTGTTAGTCATATTGAATACTTTTCTTAGTTCTTCTGCTATTTCTGCTATTTCAGTAGTAAGTAACATATAATTATTTAATAGAGAAGATTTCGTTCTATCATAATCATCTGTTTTTATTTGCCAATTCATTTCTTTTTGATAATGCTTTGAAAACCTTTGTAGCTCTTTCATATTTTGTTCTCCTTATCTTTTCTTAATTCTATGTTAAATGTTATTTTACAGGAATGAATTTTATAATAATAGGTTTGGAGTGGAATCGTCACCAACCTCGTTAAGTGTACTCGACAAACTTGAAGATGTTATAAATTAAGAATTACAGTAATTATCCTTTCAAATATGATCCTCTCCCTATTCAATAATTTATTCTTGTAAAATTTTGTATAAATAGTTAAACTGTCTTTAATAAAGTCTGGGGGTAATGAATGATGAATGAGAAAAATAATAATTATGTTGATTTTATTAGTGATGAACATCTCCTTAAATGTATCGAAGTACTTTATTTAAAATACGAATTAGCTAAACAAGAATTCACTTTATCAAAATTTTACGACAACATGATTGACCCAATTAAACTATTATTTGACATGAGATTCTTAGGACAATCTCCTTCCGAAAAAATATTAGCAGAAATTAATAGAAAGATTGATAAATCTCTTACTAATGCTATCGGAGAGTTCCATGAAAGTTTACTTGATGGAATAGAAGGTTTAAAGAAATTCCCAGTTGGGGAAGGTTACGATGTAAAAAGCGAAGATGATCTTTTGTTTGCAGACATAAAGAATAAGCATAATACAGTAAAAGGAAGCAATCAGAAGGATTTATACACTGAATTAGAAAACTATGTTTCAAAAGATAATAGTGTTATGGATAGAGCCTACTGGGTACAAATGATTGCTCCTAAGAGTTTTATCGTTAATTGGAAAATACCGAGTCAACACAAAGATAATGCAAAAATATTCAAGGCTTCAGGAGACAAATTTTATGAGCTAGTAACCGACAATCCTAATGCTTTTGCTGAACTATGCGAAGCTCTTCCAAGAGCAATTGATGATTTTCTTAAACAAAATCAGATTACTCCTCAAGCAACTAACAATACAGTTTTCCAAACAATCGCTGAATCTGCGGAAAAATATGATGTAGATATTACACGGCAACTATTTAATGAGAATTTTAAGCACTACAATGGATTTCCTTTAAAGTGATTTAACATTCTATACAAAAAAGTAGTGCTGACCAATTAAAATATGGACAGCACTACTTTTATATTTATCTAAATCTACAATTTACTTGGAACTTATTTAACTAAACTGAATATATCCATTTGTTCCATTAATTCTTGTGGCTCTTCTTCTCCACTTTTATCTATTAAGTTTGGTGTTACTATTAAATTCAATGTGTTAATCATCGCTAGTCCAACATGACGAGCTAATTCAACAGGGACAGCATTTCCTATTTGTTTATACTGTTCGGTCATTGATCCTTCAAATCTCCATGAATCCGGGAAACTTTGAATTCGCGCATACTCTCTAACAGTAAACGGTCTAGTTTCCTCAGGATGACAACGTTCTGTCTGTTTCATATCGGGTGCAGTCGTTAATGTTAAACACGGTTCATCCCAAGAAATACGTCTTGCGATTCCAGTCTTACCTCCCCCCAAATAGAACGATCCCTTCATATATTCTTTTTGAATTTCAATTGGCAAATCTCTCCAGTACCCTCGAGGTGGAACCATTTCCATTATTTGCCTTTTTCGTTCTGGATACTTACGACCTGGTGAGTCAGGAACGTCTTGTAAAACATCACGAAGAACTGGGATATAGTCACGTGGAGCTGGAAAATTAAAGGTCACTTCAAGATCTTTACGAACTCCAATAATAAATATTCTCTCTCTCTTTTGAGCAACATTATAATTAGTAGCCTTTAATACTTTATAAGTAACTGTATATCCAATTTCATCAAAAACATCCATCATACCTTGAAGAGTTTTACCTTGTTCATGACTTACTAGTCCACGAACATTTTCAGCTAAGAAAATCTTTGGCCTCAATTCATTTAATAGTTGTGCATACCAATAGAACAATGTTCCTCGTGTATCTTTCAAACCAAGTTTTTTTCCAGCAAAACTAAATGCCTGACAAGGATAACCACCTGATAGAACATCAATTTCTTCATAGCCTATATAATTTCTAATTCCTTCTTTAACTATCTCAGCAATATCACCCTCAATAACATTTAAATCCGGTCGATTAGTTTTTAGCGTGGCGCAAGCATGCTTATTAATTTCTAATGCTGCGGCTGTTTCAAAACCCGCCTCTTCAAGTCCCAACATTAGCCCCCCTGCACCAGCAAACACTTCTAACACTTTGTAAGGTCGAGCAGGAAGAATTGTATTATTAGTGACATCAACAAAGTCATCTCCGGCTTCGCGTTCCTTATAGTGAGTTTGTTGTCGTTCTTTAATGTCTAAATCAGTCGGTGTAATTCCAAAGAAACTACATAAATCGTATAATTCCTCCTGCGAATTGATTTTTGCATTTTTGATTATTTCATTTAGTTTATCTTTAGTGATTCCTAACTTTTCAGCATGTTCCTTTTTACTCTCGAAATCCGCTTCATTAATTAGGGTTCTTAATGTCTCAACCTTAATTTCCATTTGATACAAACCTCCCATTCACTGACACTATTTCTTATGTTTGCATATTAAATTATCTATTTATTTCATTCACAAATTTTTAAGTTTAGATTTTAATTTTACCATAGAATTTGTCGAAATGTGATAGATACAACTTACCTATTATTCAGTTAGAGCCGTCTATAAAATCTTTAATTATATTAGATTTCTTCTGATTTATCAGGAGATACACCCTTTCACACTACTTAAGATAAACAAATACCTTTCCAAATTTTTGTAATGAGAAGAATACCCCTATGAGAAACTGGGGGTTAACTTATTTTTTTAGAAGAAAAAGAATTTTACAGATGTATATCGCAAATTATGCCCTCTATAGTTTTGCTAAAGAGGTTTTGGTACTTCAAGTTATGTTAGTAGCACAACTCCCACAAGTTGAGTGGTAGTGTGTGAATGCTTCGAATTGACTGGTGAAGGCGTGTTCAATTTCTTCTTGCATGGTGTCGTAGTCAAATTCGTCGAGGACGTTTTTTCACTTTGTCATGATCGGCTTGCCACTCGCGTAGTTGGGCTACATGTTCTGGCAGCATCATAGCTGTCCATTTAATCTTGCCTCGTTCTTTGAGATCACCTTGAACTTTTAGCCCACAATTAATTTTCATGAAATTACTCCCTTTCTTTCTTTTCGAGTAACTGGGACGACAGCGCGAATTTGTTCATAGTAAAAAGTGCGTTGGCTTGTTTGGTAAAACAGAACGCTTGAAAGGTATCATGATGTGATTTAATAACTTTTACTCGTCTTTTAGAAATTTCCTCGTCCTCCTCTAGGTAAACCATCTCTAATACATCACGCCGTGTCATTCCTTATACAATAACCACTTTCTTTTCAGCCGCCTCCTTTTTCTTGATCATAACCGAACAAATGTTCCTTTTTCAAGAAAAAAGAAATGGGGATTTTAAGAAGTCGGAAAATCTCAAGATTTAAAAAGTAAGCGGACGAAGGTAACACTTCGACCGCTTACTCACTTTGAATATCTTCAAAAAGGTAAATCTTCATCAAATACATAGTATACTCCCTTTCTTTTTTCGAATCTTTTTCTCTTTCTTCCTCCATATCTTCCGCTAATATTCCGTAAAGCATTCCGCCTTCTGTATAACCCGCAATATCATTAGTGAAGCAATCCTGTAAGTAACTTCTATCATAATGATATACTAAAAGAATCGCAGCATTTCACATCAATTCAGTTTTGATGCAAGTGAGATTCTTTGTTTAAATATTTGGTCGAAGTCTTCGGTATAATCACTCCAGTGATTATATGAAAGACGTCCTTTTTCATTTCTAGAGTCATTGAGGACATTATAGCCTACAAGAAGGGTTGCCTAAGCACTCCTACTCACCCTATATCTGAACATGAGTAATAAATAAGAGAAGAGCGAAGTGACAAGTTCAGTCACTTCGCTCTTCTCGCATTCCACACGCCCACGGAGGTTGTGCATTAGATACATTTATTTTAACAGATTCATTTTCAAAATTCGGTCAAAAACTTAACTAATGACACAAAAGATCCTAAAACGGTACATCATTAAGACTACCGTACACATATGAAAGCATATCAATTTCATAATCTTTATAATCTTCGTCTAGCTTTACTCCGTTCCAACGTGATTTGAAAACTTCCTCCACAATAATAATCAGACCACCTTGAGCATATCTTTCAAGTAGTTTTCGGGCTTCTGCAAAAAAGTCCTTGTCTGTAAATCGATCTATGTCTTTGCCTGTCAATTCATCATTAAGAATAATGGTATAAGCTAAATCCCTTTGGTCACTATTAAAGTAGTTAGTTCTCATTTCTCTACCTTTTCCAGTGAATTCAACTGCTTTTCCATTCTTTGCACCTATAGATGCAAAGAGCAAAAATAAGTCATGGAGTTTTATTTTATACTTTTCATTAAAATGAATGTAAATTTGTTCGTATTCTTTACTGGTGTATAACAGGGCTTGTTCACTTAGAAAATCCAATTTATATCCCCCTCGTTGCAATTGTATCAGAAAGACTTACCGGTTCGATTTCGGTATGGTATAACTCTTTTTGATTAAGTCTATACCATTTGCCCAAACGATTAGTTGCTTTAAAACTTCTTTCTTCATTCGTCGTTAATTCAGTATCAGTTAAAAGTAAGATCCATTGGGATGTTAAACCTGGAATATTTTCAATCAAATGATCACGATTCGTACCACTTATACGACCGAAGGGTGTGTCCATAAATAGTGGGAAAGATATTTTATCTGATCCCCCAGCTGCAACTTTAGCTAAAGCTGTAATAAAGGATAATGCAACAATTTGTCTTTGCCCTTGCGATATATCTTGTGTAATTTCTGTATTATCCCAACCTATTATCTCAATCTCAAATTTTTTGTTGATTTCAATATTCTTAACTAAGTTGCGGTCTTTTACATCAATTAATGTCTTAAATATTTCAGTAGTAGATTCTTTTAAACTTTCTCGCATTTCAGTACTAAAGACTTCAGATATACCTTTTATATCGTCTTTTAGTGATCCTAAAATTTCAAGAACTTTTGCTGCATGCTTTAAGTGTTCATTCTCGGTCATCATTTTTTCGAGAGATTTTTCTAAAGTTACTACATTCTCTTCAGATGCTTCAATTTCTACTTTTAACTTTGCGATTTGTATATGCATCTGATCAGAATCATGTTTACTTTGTTGAATCATTGATTCAACTTTTGACATATCGAGTTGAGATTTTGCTTTATTTCCAATTTCAATATTTGTTTGTTCTATTTGAGTAAGGATTAGTTCTCTTGTTTTGTTTAATTCCCTAATTTCTTTTAGTAGTGAGCTAATAAGCTTATCATTTTCATCAAAACTGTTAGTTTGATCAATAATCATATTTTTTATTGAGCTAGTGAATGACCCCATTAGTGAACGCTTATAATTGTGTTTCAGTGATTCCACATAGTTCAAGTTTTCTAAGTGTTGATTTAAATCATTATTACAACAAGCACAGACACCTGTATTTAGCGATTTATCAATGACCTCAATGGGAACAATGTTTTCTTGCTTCGATAAGACTTGGTCTAAATAATTTGAGACATTTACAAAAGTATTTTTTAATAATAAAAACGGGGATTTCTGAAGTAATATACGATATACTTCCTTCTTTTTATCATCAATTCGTTCATCGATCATATTAAACTGTTTTTCTTGTTCGTGAAGTTTATCTTGTATCAGCTTAATTTCCGCATTCTGCGATAACTGTAAATTATACTTTTCAATCTGTGATTTACATTCACGAAGGTTTTCTTCTATCTGTGATTTTAACTCGATATTTCGTTCTCTTTTAAAATTCTCTTCATAAATTTCATTATTTTTTGATGAAATGTCTATGTTTTTCGAATTAGAAACAATATTATTATTTTCTTTTGTGTATAATCTCTTTAATATTTCCTGAGCTTTATCCACATTGTCTATTTGAAGTAATCTCAAAATTGCCGATTTTACTTCTTTTTTAACTTGAGAATCCGTTTTAGCTAATGTATCAATTTTTTCTGCATCAAATAAGAAAAAGTCTTTAATGTCTTCATTTAGAATTGATGACATAATACGTTTTACTTCTTGAGGATCATTAATTGGAATTGGTGAGTAATTTCCATTCTCATCAGTTATATAAAGTTCTACTTTATCAAATCTTTCTTGAATTCTAGAATTATTCTTCACAGCTTTTAACTGTCTTGCAATTTCATATTGTTTATTTTTATGGCTAAACTTAACCCTTACAAAACCTATAACCAGATTACCCTCATTTTCTTCTAATTTTCTCAAGTTTACTAAGTGAACCGTTTCATCAATATTGTCTTGCTGAATATGGGTACTCCCATACAAAGCAAACATTAACGCACGAAAGATCCCTGTTTTACCTTGTCCATTTGTACCAAAAATAATTGTTATATTTTTGTTACCTTGTGCGAATTCGATATCCTGGTCACCATAATACTGGCGAAAATTTTTCATTTTTATTGATTGCAGTATCATTTATTTATCTCCTCCGCAACGATTTCCCTAACTTCATTTCGTATTTTATCTTCTATATATGTGTGATAAGAACCTTTCTCGATTTCATTTAATAAAATCATTAATAGGTCTCGATTACGTGGTTCTAATTCATTTAATCTAGCCTCTAGGTTTTTGTTAATCTCCATCTTCTATTAAACTCTCCTTAAATTCTTTATAAACATCCCATGGTTTCATTTCCATTAAATAATTCAGATCATAGAGATCTAAGTAAGGATTAACAATACTATGTGCGACATACTTGTTTACTGCAGCTGATGAAAACTCTGCAAAACGAGGTAACTCTTTAGTAGCTATGGTTTTAAAGAGTCTTTCATTTGCATTTGAAGGCAAAACAATGAAGTCATGGATCTCAGCAAATGATTTACCAGGGAATTTCCTTAGTATCCTACCTCTTCTTTGTACAAATTCCCTAGGATTTGATGTACTGGCTAAAAAATAAGCTGTTTTCGTGCTGGGAACATCAACCCCCTCGTCCAGACATTTAATAGCGACCAATATTTGAATAGTACCTTCACTAAATGATTCTAAAATAACTTGTCTGTCGGATGTATGCACTTTTGAATCGAATTGATGTACACGTATTCCTAGATTTGCAATTTGTTTGGTAATTTCATTGACTTGACCTGGTGCACAATAAACGAGTGAATGAGAGATTTCATCTATTTTAAGACCAGATAAGATCCTCATTAACTTTTCGACTTTATTTTCTGCCTTTGCAATTATTAAGCTTCTCTCACGGTTTAAGCGTTCGATTAGATCACGATCAATTTCATCTTGTGCGTATAAGTAGGCTATTCTATTCGTTAATTTTTCATAATTTATTAGTTCTTCTTCTTGTAAATCTGTTATGTGTGGTTGATAGGTATAATTGGTAAGTGCTCCATTAACAATAGCTTCTTCAAGTGTATATTGGTAGACTACTCCTTTAAAAAAACGTTTAATAAAACTTGTTCCAGTTTCATCCCACCATCGATCAGGGGTTGCAGATAATCCGATTTTCGATGAGAAATTATCCAATTTAATACTTTTAAATGCACCTGATCCTAAATAGTGACACTCATCAGCAATTAGAACAGCTTGTTTGTCTATTGAATTTATAAGCTGTAGAAAATCTACTGTACCTGCCGTTTTATATGTTGTAATAACTAAATGAAAGTCACTTATTCCAATTTTATAATCTCTAATTTCACTCTCAAGTCTATTAAACCAACTTTTCTTTGAGCCAAAACAAAGTGTCATTTGATCATAATGAAAATCTAAACACTCATTTTTCCATTGCTCTATTAAATGGGTAAACGGAACAAAAATGACGAGAAACATACGACCATTTAATTTATAGTATTCTTTTGTAGCGAGCAAACTAGTTATTGTTTTACCAGTCCCTGTTGCCATCTCTAATATGCCATGCCAATTATTTTGAGATAGAGCATTGATTGCATCTAATTGATACGGCCGTGGTGAGATGTCAAAAGTTTTAGACAAACTAGGTTTTTCCTTTTTATAGTTTAGTAACTTTCTTTTTATTGAAAGCGGAACACTTATTACAGTAAGTCCTTTTGTTTTATTTAACCATAAATTTTCAAAATCATTAATCATATCGTCTATTCTTATTTTGTCTCGATCATCTTTGAAAACATCAATTTTCTCAAAGTTGTCCCTTATTCCGCCGGCAGTTTCGTTTGAAGAACCAGAAAAAGCTACTCTATTTTCCTCATTGTCGAAGAAGATCCCAAATTTCTCATGATAAAGAGAATTATTGTCTGTAAATGCGATTTTGATTTCTAATTGATTATTATAAATTAGCCATGCAAGTACATTTAACGTGTCAAATTCCAATGTGTTTTCGGAAATATCAATTTCTCTTAACAAAGCTTGCTCGATTACATCCTCTTTTGCTAAATGACCTTTCTCAATCGCTTCGAAGTCTTCTTCTGATAGATGAGGATTTGCAACAATTCGAATTTTTCCTCCACGGTGCAAAAAGTTTTCAAAACCTAAAGCCAGTGTCTTTAAGCTATGACTTGAGAAATATCCTGCTGCACGATCATATCTACTACTCTTTAATAAACATGGATTGTAAAAGTCTTGAAATAAACGATTTTGATCGGTCCGATATTTAAAATTTAGATGTAAATCATTTAGACTCATTGTTCACACCACCTAATAATGTAATCCATCCAAGTTCATTAAAAGTAAATAATGGGCTTGATTTTAGCTCGACACTCACCTTTTGACTATTATTTGTAAGTCCTATACTCGCTAAATAACTAGCAACCTCAGTTTCATGCATCGAACCCTCATATTTATTAGTCAACACGTGATGTATTAATTCATCATATTTACAAATAGTAGAGGTCGGTTTGAGAAGCACTAATTTATCGTAACGATAATCACTCGTTGTCTTAACAAATTTATAACCAAGTTCAATTCCGAGGTTATAAATTAAATGTTTTGTCCACTTTCCAACATTTATTGATGGCAACTTAGATCTATAACCGACTTGAGACGAGATCGAAAGATATTCTTCTGATTCAAATTCCGTCACCAAATAATGCTTTAATGAATTTTTAAGTTCATCATTAAAATCAATAGCAGTACGATTGATAAGAGTGTTAGTATCACTTTCAACGAACGCTCTAGTTTCTATTACTTCCCGCAAAGAACCATATACCGCTTGATGAGAATATCCTTTGTCTATCAAAAAATTCTTCAACTCATTACGTGATGTAGTGCCAGGGAATGTTTGTATAAGTAATTTTTCAGTTGAATCTATCAAACTAGTATTAAGGTATAAAAAGTTAGAGAAACCTCTTAAATCGGGTATTAATTTCTTAATTAAATTAGATAAAACTGAGTGATTCTTTAAATTATATTTTGATAGTACGTTACTTAGTTGATCATCAAATTTCATGTCCATATAAATTTCATAAGGGAAGGTATACCCCTTTTCTAAATGGGTATGTAGATACTGTATAACTAATTCTTTATCTGCTTCACTTATGTTTAAGCTAGATATTAAAATAAAATTGTTATTATCTAGAGCCATAAACTTGGATGAGTTTCCTATTAATTGATCAAGTTTATAAACAGGCCAATGTAAAACTTCTAATGCATCACTCTTACTCATAACATATCCATTTTTTTGGAGTAGCTTCTCTAATACTAGTTCAGCGGAATTCTTTATAGTATTCGCTTTATAAATGTTTAGAGTATTTCCTTTTCCAATAGAATAATTTTCATTTAGATAGTATTGGATCAATGAATATAAATGTTGTTTGCTTTCAATATGATTAGCTGACATTAACTCTAAATTATCTCGATAAACAATTTCAACATTAATCACTTCATGATTTTGTAAGTAATTGTCGATATAATCTTCAATTACATTCATAATTGATTCATTAAATGTATAGGGATCATGATACTTAAATGTTGCACGGTCAGTTAAGATGATATTTTCTGTGTCTCTTATTCGAGCATCTGTAGCTCTCATTCCACTATTCAAACCTTCACCAAAGATATCAAACATTAGATTATTTAAATAATCGTAGCCATTCTCATCTAATCTAATAGCTGATTTTACGTAATTTTTAAAAAGGTAGGTGATTTTGTCAGGTAAACTAATAGATTTCAAATAATAGATATCTTTTCCACGATTAAATTTATACGATTCCATAATTGAATCTAAGGATTCTAAATCAATTTCTATAGCATCTATTTCTTCACTCTCAGTATTAAATTCAGATATAACTTCCTCAACTTTGACGATAGAATGAGATATATTATTTATTGTTGAAATCTTTTGCTCAAGATAGGTAGCCTTTTTTTCAGTGGTGTACAAATTTAAAAATTCAAGGTATTGAGTTCCACTTATACTGTTCAACATGCACTTAAGAATCTCTCTATCTTCATTTTCTTTAATATTAAGTAACTCCGATAATTCATTCAGTGTGATACCTAATCGATCGGTTGTGAAAATTTTAAACAATAATAAAAAATCAGAACTATTGGTCATACTAATTATTTTATTCGTTGCTCTTCTAATGATTTGGCGTGCTCTCTCTCTTGTACGATTAAAATGATTTCCTATCGTTTCGAGAGTTTGACTTGTGTCATTCCGAAGAATGATACAGGTTAATTGTTGTTCGTTTAATTCACCTTTAATTTCCTTTATTGTTTGTATTACAGGTTTAATTCTCTTTTGGAAATGTACTACATCTTTAATCAACGGAATGTTCTTAACCTCTAAAGAAATATCTTGTAGTTGGGTATCCTCATCGAAAGTAGTCCAAACATCAGAAATATTTACTTTACGGGAAACAAGTTCTTTTACCAATGAAATTTTCATGTGGGACAGGTGACTAACATATAAAGGACTTTTATATTCCAAGAAAAGATTTTCAAGCATTCTATTATTAATTTCTTGGATTTTAGCTTCCACTAACTGTTCAACAGTTTCTTTATAATGAACAAGATTAAGATTGTTTAATTCATCTATCGTACTTTCATTAAAATAATGGTCTATAACTTCTATGTAACTAATTTCTAATTTATCGCAAAGCAATCGAAAATCATTCTTAATAAAAAAACAAAGGTCATTATTTATAGAACCACTGCCGTCATACACATTATGTTTTTCCATATAGGAGTTAAATTTTTCTAATACCTTTTTCACTTTTCCTATACCCACATAATCCTGTGTGATGAAGTTTTCAATTTTTTCTACTGATAAATCCGTAATGTATACGTAGTTATTATCAATACAAAACTTCTGAAATGCCAAAAACTCAGTACCGCCGAAAATATCACTTAATTTACTGGAAGTATTATTAAGATTTTTTGTTTCCTTATTATCAAATATCAAATCGTTAGTAATCTTGAATCCGGCAGTTTTAAAGACATTTATAACAAATTCAAGTGTGATATTTTTAGTTAATATAGTAAATCCTTCTAAAGGTAAATTATTAAAAAAGAGGTCATTTTGCACCTCGAACTTTTGAATGAAATTAGGTAACCCTAATAAATTGAAGTCAACATTCAAAAAAAGATTTTCGTTTGTTTCCACAACTATTTTGGGATATCCTTGAAGTTCAATATATGGAAAGAAATTATTTTGAAATTCTTCCTTAAAATTAATGCCTCTCAAAATGAGTTCATCTCTTGTTGAATAAAATTTATTTATATCCTCTTTATACAAAACTCTTAAAAACCCCATTGGATCCGAACTAATTAATAGTCTTCTCAAATTCACACTATTTATACCATTTGGATAATCCAAATAATATTCGGGAATGATAAAATAATCCAACATATCACCTTCTTTACAAGCTGTAAAAAACAAATATCTTCTATTAGATCATATCATAAAGCCTAAATATATATATCATATGGGAATAAATAGTATGTACTTTATTGCTATTCTAGTATTTTTACGCTCGGATTCATTTAGTTAACATGAAAGACACCTCCAACCGGTTGTTATTGGCGTGTTGAAGAGAAGGAGAGCTAACTTATATTTAAATATAATCACTGGAAATCGTAGCATTTCTCATCAGTTAAATCTTTTCGATGAAAGTTAGATTCAGTGACTTTGAATAGTGTTTATATAGTGAAAAGCTAATCTTATTGGATATCACTCCAATAAGATTAGCTTTATTTTTCAATCTATTTTAACACTGATATCTGTACAATTTAATTTAGAAATAACATTCGAATTATGTTAAAAGCATAACTCCAACAAGTTCATCGAGTGGTAGTTGGTGAATGCCGAATGGGTCTTCGTAGCGGAGATATTGGTTGTTGGCTTCTTTTATGGTGCCTTGGTGGGTGTGAAGTTCGCCGTTTTTCCAAGTGGTTAGGCGTGTTTCGAATTGGCTTGTGAGTGCGCGTTCGATTTCTTCTTGCATGGTGTCGTAGTCGAATTCGTCGAGCACGGGTTTTTTCACCTTGTCATGATCGGCTTGCCATTCACGTAATTGGGCTACATGTTCTGGCAGCATCATAGCCGTCCATTTAATCTTACCTCGGTCTTTGAGATCACCTTGAACTTTTAGCCCACGATTGATTTTCATGAAATGACTTCCTTTCTTTCTTTTCGAGTAACTGGAATGACCGCGAGAATTTGTTCATAGTAAAAAGTGCGTTTAGCTTGTTTGGTAAAACAGAACGCTTGAAAGGTATCATGATACGATTTAATGACTTTTACTCGTCTTTTAGAAATTTTCCCATCCTTCGCTAGGTAAACCATC
>JAHIWI010000321.1 GCA_018816185.1 Bacillota bacterium | reverse complement strand
TTTTAATGTAATTGAAGCTGGTACGGTCATTAGTGTACTAACAATCGCACAAATTGCTGGTAACATCTTCATTCCGTTATTACTTGAAAAATTTCCAAACCGTTCTTTTTGGATTTATTTCTCACTAACGCTTGGTACTGTAGGTTTGGTTTTATTGTTAATGAATAGCACATTGCTCATTTGGCCAGCTTCCGTATTTCTAGGACTAACATTGGGTGGTTTATTTCCATTAGCTCTTTTATTACCCCTAGATGAGACAACAGATGCGCGAGAAGCGAATGCTTGGACGGCAATGGTTCAAACGGGTGGTTTTATAATGGGAGGACTCACGCCTTTAGCAATCGGTATTTTGTATGATATCACTGGTACCCATCAAATGACTTACTATGTTCTATTGATGTTACTAGTTGGCATGTTTGTCGTGACTATCTTTTTAAACAAAAAAAATAACCCTGCGTAGGCAAGGTTATTCATCCGTTACTTTTTCCAGTGATTTTCAATAAATGTATCTCTTCCGGATATTGCACGGTCCTCCGCGTAATCATTCGGATTTTTTTTGTAATAATCTTGATGGTAATCTTCTGCAACATAGAAAGTTTTAGCAGGAAGAATCTTAGTTAAAATTGGTTTTGAAAAGCGTCCACTGTCTGCTAATTTTTGTTTAGACAATTCAGCCTGATCTTTTTGTTCATTTGTATGATAAAAAATTGCTGTTTGGTAAGATTCACCGCGGTCGTGGAATTGGCCACCATCATCCGTTGGATCAATTTGCTGCCAATAAATTTCTAATAATTGTTCATATGTAAATGCGGTTGGATCAAATTCAATTTGTACCACCTCTAGATGACCTGAATCGCCTTTTTTTACATCTTCATATGTTGGATTTTCAATATGTCCGCCCATATATCCAGATAAGACAGACTCAATGCCGTCCCATTGATCAAATGGTTTAACCATACACCAAAAACAGCCACCTGCAAATGTTGCTTTTTCCATAACTAAAAACTCCTCTCGTTTCCTACATAAGCGCTATTGTAGCACTTGCGAGAACTCGTCACAACAACTATGATTGAGTAAGTTTTAATCGCAACTTTTCGATAGAAGTTTTCGTTCTATTGATTGAATAAAGAAAGGGGGATGTATTGTGGAAGACATGCATCCAAAAAGTAGAATTGAACGCAAAAAAAGAAAGTTTCGATTTGGTCGATTTTTCTTATCAATATTGACATTAATCATTGTTGGCACTCTACTATACTCGATCGTTCAGTATAAAGCAGGGCAAAAGTTAGCAGCAAGACAATCACAAGATCCAATCGAATTTAATGGAGATTCACTGGATGTAAAGAATCCTACTATCGAAAATATTTTAGTTCTTGGATCAGATACTCGAGGCGAAGAGAAATCAAGAACTGATACAATGATGCTTGTCTCTTGGAATAAAGAAACAGATGAAGTAAAAGTGATTTCATTTATGCGTGATATTTATGCAGACATACCTGGCTATAAATCAACTAAATTAAACACTGCCTATTTTTTAGGAGGCGTCCAATTAGTTAAAGATACAGTAACGAGTATGTTTGGTATTCCGATACATCACTATGCTCTCATAGATTTTGAAAGCTTTGAAACCCTAGTTGATATCGTTGCTCCAAATGGAGTAGAAATTGATGTAGAAAAAGATATGTCAGAAAAAATTGGTGTTACCTTAAAAAAAGGAATTCACAAACTTAGCGGGAAAGAACTTCTTGGATACGCAAGATTCCGTGCAGACAAAGAAGGGGATTTTGGACGTGTAGCAAGACAGCAAAAAGTAATGGAAGCCTTAAAAGAAGAAGTATTTAAACCAGTGAATGTCGTTCATTATCCTAAATTCGCAGGGGCCCTTCAAGGGTATGTTCAAACAGACTACTCGAGCGCTGAAGAAATAAAGAGAGTATTAAGTTTAGCTGCAAGTGGCGGAGTGGAAGTTGAAAAGCTAACCATACCAGTAGAACATAGCTATCAATTTTCTTCCTATGAAGGTGTTGGATCAGTAATTGAAATTGATGTGGAGCAAAACAAAAAAGCACTTAGTGAATTTATAGGCTATTCTTTAAGATGATTAATTGATAGTTTGTAGAAAATTCATATAAAATGATAAGAAAGCTTGTGAGAGTTAATTAGAAAGTGAGGGTTATTAAATGCAA
The DNA here is from genome assembly GCA_018816185.1 of Bacillota bacterium. Lineage (GTDB taxonomy): Bacteria > Bacillota > Bacilli > Bacillales_A > Planococcaceae > Paenisporosarcina. Next base: position 62 of record JAHIWI010000321.1, on the reverse strand, counting down.
CCAGAAAGATCATCATTTTTCTCTACCAAATTCATTCAATTTCTAGGAGGGAAAAATACACT
>JAHIWI010000320.1 GCA_018816185.1 Bacillota bacterium | reverse complement strand
TTTGGCTGCAGGAGATGTAGAAGTATTAGACGAATTACTTACAACCGTACAAAAATTAATGAGAAAATAAGAGGAGGAAACAAAAATGGTCGATCACGTAACGTTAAATGTAGAAGGTATGTCTTGTGGGCATTGTGTTAAATCTATCGAAAATAGTGTTTCAGCAATCTCTGGTGTTGATAATGTTCAAGTTCATTTAGAAAATGGGACTGTGGATGTTGAGTTTAATAAAGATGTCGTAGCTATCGAACAAATTACAAGCACGATTGAAGAACAAGGTTACACAGTCGGAAACGAATAAAAGTACCAATAAAAAATGACAAGCTTGCAACCATCTTGGGTGCAAGCTTTGTTTTAACATTTTACATACCCCATTATGGTATGTAGAAGGAGGAAAAAGTATGCCTGAAATTAAAAAAGATTTATCACTTACTGGAATGACCTGTTCAGCCTGTGCAAATCGAATCGAAAAAGGTCTTCAGAAAATGGAAGGCGTCACTTCCGCTTCTGTTAACTACGCGACAGAAAAAGCACATATTCAATATGATGATAAATTACTAACTTCACAACAAGTGGAAGAAAAAGTACGGTCTCTTGGTTATGACGTGGTCTCTGAAGAAATCGACTTACGAATCCAAGGAATGACCTGCGCTGCCTGTTCAACAAGAATTGAAAAGGGCTTGAATCAATTCAATGGTGTCTCAATTGCCAACATTAATTTAGCACTGGAAACAGGTAAAGTTACATTTAATCCAAATCAAACTTCTCCAAACGAAATTGTGAAGAAAATTCAAGACATGGGGTATGACGCAACGTTCAAGCAAGATGACACTGCTGAAACAGTTGATTATAAGAAGGCTGATATTCAAAAGAAAACACGATTATTCTGGATATCGGCTATATTATCTCTTCCTCTATTATGGACAATGGTTGGACATTTTTCTTTCACGTCTAATCTTTACGTACCTGAGGTATTAATGAATCCCTTTGTGCAATGGGCACTCGCAACACCTGTTCAGTTTTGGATCGGTTGGATTTTTTACAAAGGTGCTTATTATGCGTTGAAAAATAAGAGTGCCAATATGGATGTATTAGTGGCACTTGGAACTTCCGCTGCTTATTTTTACAGTGTTTATTTAGTCATCCAAAGCTTGCAACACAATGAGTCCCATATGTTAGGTCTATATTTTGAAACAAGCGCTGTGTTGATTACGTTGATTTTATTAGGCAAAGTGTTTGAAGCACGTGCCAAAGGACATTCGTCTGACGCAATAAAAAAATTAATGAATCTCCAACCAGCCATTGCTCTTGTAGAGCGAGACGGATCAGTTGTCGAGATCCCAGTAGAACAAGTACAACAAAATGATGTATTAGTCATTAAACCAGGTGCATCTATCCCCGTGGATGGTGTCATTGTTTCTGGCTCTTCAGCTGTAGATGAGTCGATGTTAACAGGCGAAAGCTTGCCCGTTGAAAAAGGACCACAAGACGAAGTATTTGCGGCTACGATTAATTCAAATGGCGCACTTCGCATGACCGCAACTAAGGTTGGAAAAGAAACGGTCCTGTCATCGATTATCCGCGTAGTTGAAGAAGCACAAGGTTCAAAAGCGCCGATTCAAAGATTAGCTGACAGAATCTCAGGGATTTTTGTACCGATCGTTGTGGGAATTGCGATCATCACCTTCATCAGCTGGTTCTTTGTTGTCGATCCTGGAAATTTTGCTGCAGCTTTAGAAAGTACGATTGCTGTACTTGTTATCGCTTGTCCATGTGCACTCGGTCTTGCTACTCCTACTTCGATAATGGCCGGCTCTGGTCGATCAGCAGAGTTAGGGATTTTATTCAAAACTGCGGAAGCAATGGAGAATACAAAATCGATTAATACGGTCGTTTTCGATAAAACTGGAACAATCACAAAAGGAAAACCTGAAGTAACGGATTTTGAAGTACTGGAATCCTTCGATCGAGACATGCTGATCGGCTTAGCTGCAAGTGCAGAACAACTATCCGAACATCCAGTTGCTCATGCCATTACATTATATGGCCAAGAAATGAATTTACCTCTTGTTGAGAGCACATCCTTTAAAGCGATTCCTGGACATGGAATTGTGGCGACGGTTGATGCAAAAGAAGTAATCATGGGAACACGAAAACTTTTAATGGATCATTCAATTGATGTGTCGACGAAGTTAGACTTAGCTTCTACATTTGAAAACTTAGGTAAAACCGTGATGTATATGGTCGTCGACGGCCAACATGTTGCGACCATCGCAATTGCAGACCAAATCAAAGAAACGTCTAAAGAAGCAATTGCTTCCTTAAAAGAAATGGGTATTCATGTTGTGATGCTGACAGGAGATCAAGAAAATACAGCACAAGCCATTGCACAGCAAGTTGGTATTGAACATGTTGTGGCAGGTGTCTTACCTGCTAAAAAAGCGGATGTCATCTCATCACTTCAAGCAGAAGGTCGTAAAGTGGCGATGGTCGGTGATGGCATTAATGATGCACCAGCATTAGTTGTTGCTGACGTTGGAATCGCGATGGGTACTGGTGCGGCGGTTGCAATGGACGCAGCGGATGTAACTCTAATGCAAGGAGATTTATTGCGAGTTGCGGATACACTTGAGATGAGCCGTCTTACGGTTCGAAACATTAAACAAAATCTCTTTTGGGCACTTGCGTATAATTCAGTAGGGATTCCTATTGCGGCTGCTGGATTACTAGCCCCTTGGATTGCTGGAGCGGCGATGGCGTTTAGTTCGGTGTCGGTTGTATTGAATGCATTACGTCTTCAACGCGCGAAGAAATAGGAATATGATTAGGAGGGAGCTTCTGCTTTGGCAGAGGCTTTTTTTATTGGAACGATGGCAAGTTGGTTGGCGATAATTTGGCGTTCGGTGGTCATAATTTGGCGTTCGCCTGCGATATTCTGTCGCAAGCTCCGATTAATTTGTCGTTACGGACAATTTTATTGGCGATAGACCGACATTTATTGGCGTTCGCGTCATTTTTCGGGTTTAGCCACGACGTTCTCCCCCTCCACCTAAAAAACATTTCCCTCTCGATTAAAGTTTTCTACCCCACCCTTGTTGTTTGCGAGCTTGATTGCGAGTAAAATGGACTTTAAGGTTATGAGTTGAGAAAGCAGGTTCTTTTAAATGAAGAAAGCCATTTTATTATTAATGTCTATACAGTTTTTTGTGTATTTAGGATTTGGCATTATCATTCCGATTTTGCCTGAAGTTATTTTAGATCAGGGGTATAGCGAGGTACATGTAGGTGGTTTACTTACTATTTATGCGCTAGCTTCCTTTTTTACAGCTCCGCTATGGGGTGCGTTATCTGACCGTACAGGCAGAAAGAGATTAATTTTAATCGGTTTAACTGGGTTTAGTATGAGTTTTATTATCTTTGCAGGGTTTATTGAAACATTGCCCATGCTTTATGTATCAAGAATTGTTGGTGGTATTTTTTCTGGGGCTTTGTATACGGCTGTTACTGGATTTGTTGCGGATATGACCACGGAAGAAGAACGCAATAAATATATGGGCTTGCTCGGTATGTCCATTGGTTTAGGATTCATCTTTGGTCCTGCAATTGGCGGAATTCTAGGTGAATTTTCACTTCAATTGCCTTTCGTTGCTTCTGCCGGTTTGACATTGGCGTTGCTTGTTTACGCATCGATTATCTTAAAGGAACCTGAAACGCGTGGTGAGGCTAGAAAAAGAGCTATCGTTCCTAAAGGTGCCAGTCAATTATGGAAATACCGAATCCGTTACTTGTTCCTGTTTTCGTTTATGGTTACATTCTTATTGGCGGGTCTAGAAGCTACGTTCCAATTATTCCAAATTGATAAAATCTCCATTACTCCTCTTCAACTAGGATATTTGTTTATGGCGAGTGGATTAGTTGATGCCATCATTCAAGGTGGCGTTGTTCGTCGAGTGAAAAATGGTCAAGAAACAAAATGGATTATGGGTGCTCAAGTGGTTACAGCTATCGGTTTAGTATTATTGTTATTTACCGAAAGCTTATTGTGGGCTGGTTTTGCACTAAGCGTGTTTACTGCGGGTAATGCACTTGCTCGAACGGTATTAGTTTCTTTAACTACGAAAGAGTCTGGTGGTATGTATGGAACAGCTGCCGGAATGACGTACTCCATGGACAATATGGGACGGATTATCGGTCCCCTGCTATTCACATGGATCTTCATCGTCAAGCCTGATCAGATTTACTTGCTATCGGCAATTTTAGCTATTCTTTCAATCGGACTCATTGTTTTATTCCGAAAATCACATAAGTCATTAAAAAATGAAAATCCAGCTCCCTCGATTAACTGAGGAAGCTGGATGTTTTATTTTGATGCAATAACTGGTTCGACGATGTTGGCTTGAACCGATTTATCATCCATTTCTGGATGTGCTTTTCGAATAATCACTGGGCGTAGCATATACGCAACAGCTGCTATCATAATAACGCTTGAACTTATCAAAATATACTCCGCTGGCACGATATCAAATAGGAATCCGAATAATACCATCGCTAACGGAAGTAATGACATGGACATCGTTTCTAATAAACCAAAAACGCGTCCTCTGTACTCTTCGTCAATTCTTTTTTGCATCATAACTCCGATCGGTGTATTAACGAATATTAAGCAAATCCCAAATGACAACATTAGGCCAATATAGAAACCAACAATCCCCATATACGGTAACTCAATCATTAAAGGCAAAGTAGCTAATCCCATTAATAGCCCCATAATCAATATTCCTCTTTTCACTACAAGTAAAGGGAATTTGACTTCCTTCCGTGTAGATAAATAAATGGAGGTAATAAGCATTCCTACAGAAAGTGCTCCTTCGGTAATTCCAAAATGAGCGGATTCAACTTTTAATCCATCCACTAGAATATAAGCGTAACCCACTGTAAACGCTCCAAAGAAGAAGTTAATAACCAATGCAACCCAAACAACTACCTTCAATATTGGGTGTTGTTTTAAATACGTAATGCCAGCTTTCATGTTTTGAAGCATTGTTTCTTTCGTTTCTACTACTTCATCAGACACTACTTTTTTCGAGAATAAATTAAAATCCATTGTTGCTTCAAGGAGAACTGCGATAAAGTAACTCACCATATTAATAATTAGGAACATCTCGATTGATACAAGACCAAACAACAAACCACCAACAGCTGGACCACCGATTGAAGCAATTGACATAGACATTTGATTGAATGACATCGCTTTTTGAATTCGTTCTGAGTCAACTAAGTTAGCGATGGA
>JAHIWI010000319.1 GCA_018816185.1 Bacillota bacterium | reverse complement strand
CTATCAAATAATTATATATATTTCAGTTGATTGGAATGAAGGATTCGACTCCAGGGGAGTAAGCAAGAACTGAAGACCCTGGACTGAGCGTCGCGAGGGAAGCGGCTGAATTCTTGCCCTCGGAAAGCGCCCTCCGAAATGGAAATCAACTATTATTATGGAAAGACTGAATGAGACTAAATGTAGTTTTCCTTTTTGATTCTCGACTAACTCAACATATTAACAACATCATGCAAGCTGCTGACATTTATAACTAGATATTCCCTCCATTAATAGCTGAAAATCCTTATAATATTTTCATTCTATTATGTTACAATGGAAGGAAATGTACGAACCGTTGAATGGATGGTGAGACGCTTCATGATGCAAGAGATCGGGTTAGAGTTGTTAAAAGGTATCGGTAAATTATTTTTAAATCCACTCGTCTATATCACAGTAGTTTTTGCTGTATTGTTAGGCTATGTTCGTGTTAAGCGGGAACGTCGATCGTTTCGCACACGCATCCTATGGGGCTGGACGGAGGTAAAACGCTTAGTCGCAGATACTTGGTTATTCGCACTCATATTGTCTGTTATTAGTATAGCGGCAGGTTTAACAGTCACGATGGACTGGATTGTAGCGTTTAGTGTAGCAAGTATTCTTTTAGTAGTTTTATATGTGTATCAAATTGGATCACCGATTTTTGCAGCAGCACTCGCTATTTTAGCGATGGGACTAGGCTATTCATTTTCATTTATTGGCTTTGATTGGAATCCGGCTGATAACTGGATGTCAGTTGCAGTGTCTGTAGCTATTTTGATTGGTGCAGTTGTCTTCGTAGAAGGCTGGATGATTCGTAAAGAAGGAGCGCACTCAGCATCTCCAATTCTTGAGAAGTCTTCTCGCGGAATGAATGCAGCGGTTTATTTATCCAAACGATTATGGATGCTACCTATTTTGGTTTTGGTTCCAGGTGATGTGATTTCTACATATGCACCTTACTGGCCACAAATTACGATTGGTCAAGATGCGTTTGGGTTGGTTTTATTGCCAGTTGTCATTGGTTTTGCTCAAAAAGCTCGACGCACATTGCCGGTATACTTTTACCCTGTAGTCGGTAAAGCTGTTATGGCGGTGGGGGTATCTGTTGTAGTGATCGCCCTTATTGGAATTTGGATGCCCATCTTTGGCGTCATCAGTTTAGCCGTTGGAGTTGTAAGTCGTCTTGGCGTTTGGCTGTATTTTTCAATGAAAGAAAGACAAGGAAGTTACGCAGTTTCACCTCATAATTTAGGTGTGATGATTGCGGGTGTTCTACCGGATTCACCTGCTGATAAAATGGGACTTGTTGTTGGGGAGTGTATTCGCAAAGTGAATGGCTTGTCTGTAACAAATGAACGTGATTTGTATGAAGCCATTCAAATTAATGCGGCACATTGTCGACTTGAAGTGCTCGATCATCAAGGTGAAGTTCGCTTAAGACAGCACGTGATTTATCGACACGATCATCACCGTTTAGGCTTGCTCGTGGTTAGATAGGAGACACATATGGAATCCATGTTAACAAAATTTATTCTCGCATTATTTTTACCCGGACTACTGGTAGTATTATTTACACGCATCACTTTTCACCATGTTGTTGCGTTAATCTTAACGGTGGCGTTAATTACAGCGTCAGTGTACGCGGGTTACACGCATACATGGGGATTATACGTGGCTGATGCGTTGTCACTTACAGTTGGTTTCTGGTATGCGACAAAAATGATGAACCGTGCGCGAAAACAAGCATAGAATAGAATAACGTCTCTTCTCAATCGAGGAGGGGCGTTTTTTTGATATTCTTTTCCTTGTAATTGATTTTGTTGATTTTAGTTAGAGGCAGAACATGATACTCCTTGTCAAAAGTTTGCTTCCTAAAATCTTGCGTTTCAATTGTAATCAGGCACTTAATTCTATTTTTTTATACATATTTTCAGTTAAAAAGGGAATAGTAAATTATTGCAAAACAAAACTCTTGCAAATATACCCCTAGTGGTATATTATTTGGTTATAAGTTAAAAACAATGTAGGAGGAGATTTTATGTATTTCCGATCTTTCTTTGATGAAAAATTAGCACAGTATTCATATTTAGTAGGATGCCAACGTACGGGTGAAGCGATTGTCATTGACCCAGCACGTGATTCATCAGAAGTAATTGCAGCTGCAAAAAAAGAAGGTCTGCATATTTCCGCAGCGACTGAGACACACATTCACGCTGACTTTGTATCAGGATCACGACAACTAGCAAATGACTTAAACGTTAAACTGTATCTATCAGATGAAGGAGATGCAGATTGGAAATATCAATATACAGAAGGTCTTGACGTAGATTTCGTAAAAGACGGTTCTACATTCACAATAGGTAATCTTGATTTTGAAGTGATGCATACACCAGGTCATACACCTGAAAGTATTTCATTTGTTTTAACTGACCGAGGCGGCGGTGCGACATCACCAATCGGTATTTTCACAGGTGACTTTGTGTTTGTTGGAGACATTGGACGTCCGGATTTATTGGAAAAAGCTGCAGGGATTGCTGATACAGCAGATTCAGGTGCGCGCGATATGTTCAAATCGGTTCAACGCTTCAAGGAACTTCCTGATTATATGATGGTTTGGCCGGCTCACGGTGCTGGGTCAGCTTGTGGGAAATCACTTGGTGCGGTTCCATCATCAACAGTAGGTTATGAAAAACAATTCAACTGGGCAATGAAAGAAACAAATGAAGAAGCTTTTGTAAACGAATTATTAAAAGATCAACCCGAAGCGCCTGTTTACTTTGCTGAAATGAAAAAAGTAAACAAAATGGGACCAGCTATAATGGAAGACAAAACAGTTCCAGTAATCTCGTCAAAAGAAGATTTTGAACAAGAATTACAAAACTCGAGTACATTCGTATTAGATACTCGTCCTGCAAACTTAGTGGAAAAAACACTTGTTCCTGGCGCGATCAACATTCCATTTAACAAAGCGTTCACGAACTGGGCGGGTTGGTTAATCGGGTACGATGAGCAAATGGTTATTATCGCAGAAGAATCACAGCGTGAAGACATTGTCGATTCATTGCAATCCATTCACTTGGATGCTGTCAAAGCATTTGTGGATCCATCTTTATTGAATGAAATGGACTTAACAACTTATGAAACATTATCGGTTGATGAGTTTAAAAAAGAAATGCCAAATGGCTATGTCATGGACGTTCGAAATGATACGGAGTGGAGTGAAGGACATATTGATGGCGCACATCACCATTTCCTTGGGAAACTTCGCGACACAACATTGTCAAAAGACACACCAATTTTGATGCACTGTCAAGGCGGTGCGCGCTCAGCAATTGGCGCAACTGTATTAAAATCATTAGGTTTTGAAGATGTTAAGCATATGGCTGGCGGATACGCGGCTTATAAAAAAGCATAATTTAGGAGGAATTTAATATGAATAACGAAGTAACGGTTTACTCAACAAATACATGTCCTTATTGCGACATGATGAAGAGCTTTTTGAATCAAAATAATATCTCATTTACAGAAGTAAATGTGCAAATAGATCAAGTAGCAGCACAAAAATTAGTTGAAACAACGGGTCAAATGGGTGTTCCTCAAACGAACATTAATGGCCAATGGGTTCTTGGATTTGATCCAGACCGTGTGCTAGCTTTAATAAAAGCTTAACGAAATGAGCGATGCAAAATGGTTTATTCTAAACAAATAGTCAATCGATTAAATCGAGTGGATGGTCAACTTCACGGTGTCCTTCGAATGATCGAAGACACTCGGGAATGTAGCGATGTGGTAACGCAGTTGAGCGCAATTAAAAGCGCGCTCGACCGCACCATCGGTTTAATTGTCAGTGAAAATTTAGAGCAATGTGTACGAGAAAGCATGGCAGATGGACAAGGCTCTGACGAACATGTCAAACAAGCAGTCCAATTACTCATGAAAAGTAGATAGGGGATATGGAAATGGAATGGATATTAATCGGAGCTGTAGTCGCGTTTATCGTTTGGCGCATGATGCCAGCAAAAGGCGTTAAAACAATGACAACAACAGACTTAAAAGGTAAGTTAAATGACAAAGGTACACAATTTATAGATGTACGTACACCTGGAGAATTTAAGGGTCGCCATATCTCACAATTTCAAAACATCCCACTTGATCAGCTTCCAGCCAAACTAAGCAAGCTAGATCCGAAAAAAGAGACTTACGTTATTTGCCAAAGCGGTATGAGAAGTTCTCGCGCAGCAGGCATTCTTAAAAAAGCAGGATTTACAAACGTCATTAACGTTCGAGGCGGAATGAGCCAGTGGCAATAAAGAAATAAGCAACAAAAAAGACTGCTAATCCTCATAGGAACTAGCAGTCTTTTGGTTATTCACACTGAACAGACGAAAGTTTAAATAAGCTGCCGCTGTAGACCATAATGGTATCTCCATTGGCCATGCATTCATCGAGTTTCAGTTCGTTTGCTAGGTGATTGTTATTAACTTGAATGAATCTTAACGTAGCGACTGTTAGAATTATCATGATTGATACAATCATGACGATTTTCTTTTTGTCCAATGTACATCAACTCCTTCTTGATGAGTTCGTTTTGTACATTATAGCTTGCATTTTATCCATAATATAGAATTTTTTTAATGACTAAAGTTATTTATTTTTAGTAAAAGCCTGTTACTGGTTCAGTTGGTATATATTCCTTCGTTTAGTTTGATGTGTAGAGGTTATATATTGATAGTGTGAGACGACTTTGGTTGGTAAGCCATATATCTTTCTCACAGAACGTCTAAGCATCGTG
>JAHIWI010000318.1 GCA_018816185.1 Bacillota bacterium | reverse complement strand
GATGGAAACAGCACAGAGAATGCCAATAGTTAAAAATTTCGAGCTTTTTGAAAGAATGGCTGAACATGAACAAGTTGTGTTATGTCACGATCCTTCAACTGGCTTAAGAGCAATAATAGCAATTCATAATACAACAAATGGGCCTGCTTTAGGTGGATGTCGCATGTATCCGTATAAGAGTTTTGATGATGCGATGGAAGATGCACTTCGACTTTCTAAGGGGATGACCTATAAGTGTGCAGCGACTGATGTAGATTTTGGTGGTGGTAAAGCTGTTATTATTGGTGATCCGCGAACAGATAAATCACCAGAATTATTCCGTGCATTCGGTCAATTCGTGAATTCATTAAACGGTCGTTTTTATACAGGAACAGATATGGGAACAACAATGGAAGATTTCATACATGCAAGTAAAGAAACAAATTGTATTGTCGGTTTACCTGCAGCGTACGGAGGTGGGGGCGATTCATCCATTCCAACAGCAGCTGGCGTTCTTTATGGAATTAAAGCAACCAATCAAACTTTATTTGGTAGTGAGAACTTAGGTGGAGTATCATACGCCATTCAAGGTTTAGGTAAAGTGGGATCAAAAGTAGCGATAGGTTTATTAGAAGCAGGTGCTCATCTTTACGTCACTGACATTAGTGAAGAGAGTATAAAACTAATGGAAGAAATAGCGTTGACCACTCCTGGATCGATAAAAGTAGTTTCCAGTGAAGAAATTTATTCACAGGAAGCGGATGTATTTATTCCTTGCGCATTTGGTGGGATTGTTAATGATCAAACGATTGAAAAGTTTAAGGTCAAAGCCATCGCGGGTTCTGCAAACAACCAGCTTTTGACTGAAAATCACGGAAAACTCCTTCAAGAAAAAGGAATACTTTATGCACCAGATTATATAATCAACTCTGGTGGTCTGATACAAGTTGCTGACGAACTATATGGGATCAATCATGAGCGGGTACTAGCCAAAACCAAACATATATACGATTCCATTCTAGAGGTGTATCAAATGGCTTCCATAAATAAGATCTCTACAGTAGAAGCTGCCAATAAAATGTGTGAGCAGAGAATCGTCAATAAGGCTAAACGCAATGGATTCTTCACAACATCTTTAAAGCCTAAATGGGCATTTGGAAAGTAAATCAGATTTGAAAATTATATTTTTTGGTTTATTTGTAAGCGTTTTCATGAACAACTAAAATTCATTAGTAGATTCATATACTAAAAGTTAGTAGGGGATTAGGAATGAAACCGGGACTTAAAGTAGGTAAAGAAGAAAGTATTGAAGTGATTGTTACAGATGATATGTTTGCTTCTTTTGAAGGCGAAGTCGTTCATCCCGTCTATTCCACTGTTGCCATGACATATCATATGGAGTGGGTTTCAAGAAAAATTATTTTACCATTTCTAGAAAGTCACGAAGAAGGAATGGGAGCTTCTGTTCAGTTAAAACATATAGCCGCTTCACCATTAGGTACTTTTGTAACTTTAAAGGCTACTGTAATCGAATTACGAGATAACATAGTCAAAACTAATGTAATTGCAACAAATCATTTAGGTGTTATTGGTAAGGGTGAAGTAGTGCAAGTCATTTTGCCAAAAGAAACTATCGAAAAGAAATTAATAGAAGCATCCATTTAAAACATAATTTTCTACTGATCGATTTTAAGGAGGCATTCAAAATGAAAGTGGCAGAAAGAACGTCAATGGCTAAAGAATTCGAACTCTTCGATAAAATGAGCAAACATGAACAAGTTGTTTTTTGTAACGATCCCACAACCGGGTTAAGAGCAATTATTGCCATTCACAATACGACATTAGGTCCTGCATTAGGTGGATGCCGGATGCAACCCTACAACAGCATGGATGAAGCACTCGAAGATGTTCTACGACTTTCAAAAGGGATGACCTATAAGTGTGCCGCTGCAGACGTAGATTTTGGTGGAGGGAAAGCAGTCATTATCGGGGATCCAATGACAGATAAAACACCTGAGCTATTTCGTGCTTTCGGTCAATTTGTTAACTCATTAGGTGGTCGTTTTTACACAGGTACAGATATGGGTACCTCAATGGAAGATTTCATACATGCTTCAAAAGAAACAAACTTTATTAACGGACTACCAGAAGTATATGGTGGTGGCGGCGATTCCTCTATTCCGACTGCAGCTGGTGTCCTTTATAGTTTACAAGCAACGAATCAGATCCTTTTCGGCAGTGACGAATTAGGTGGCCACAAATATGCGATTCAAGGCCTTGGTAAAGTTGGTTTTAAAGTGGCAACAGGTTTACTTCAAGCTGGCGCTGATTTATTCGTTACAGATATTAGTACGGAAAATTTGCAAGCCATAATAGAGTTAGCAACAAACACTACTGGTACGGTCACTGTTATTTCAAAAGAAGATATTTATTCACAAGAAGCAGATATTTTCATTCCGTGTGCATTTGGTGGAATTATTAATGAAAACACAATCTCTCAATTTAAAGTAAAGGCGATTGTCGGTGCTGCAAATAATCAATTGTTAAATGATGTTCACGGGAGAATGCTTCACGATAAAGGGATTTTATATGCGCCTGATTATATCGTCAATTCTGGAGGACTTATTCAAGTAGCTGACGAATTATATGGGATTAACCACGAACGTGTTCTAGCTAAAACGAAACATATTTACGATGCGGTTTTAGGTGTTTTCCAAGAAGCCAGAGTGAGTAGAAAAACGACAGAAGAAGCTGCAAACGAAATGTGTGAAAAACGAATTGCTGATCGTTCAAACAGAAATAGCTTTTATACTTCAGCGGCGAAGCCAAAATGGTCTATTCGCAACTTATCTTGATTGGAGGCGTATGAATTGGACGAAAATTATCCAATAAAGAGAATCATAGATGATCATGGTCATTTTGTAGATTCAACGTTCGAAAATGAAATCGACGAAAAATTAGTGAAAGAATTGTATTACCACATGTTACGTGTCCGCACGTTTGATAGAAAAGCGATTAACTTACAACGACAAGGACGTCTTGGCACTTATGCTCCATTTGAAGGGCAAGAAGCTGCTCAAGTGGGTAGTGCACTTGCCCTACAACCGGATGATTGGGTTTTCCCAACTTATCGTGATCATGGTGCGACCATTACATTCGGCAAGAGTATGACAAGAACATTCTTATATTGGAACGGTCGTGTAGAAGGTTGTGTGGCACCACCGGATCGTAATATTTTCCCACCAGCAGTTCCGATTGCTACTCAGCTACCACATGCTGCAGGAGCTGCATGGGCTGAGAAATTAAAAGGAACACAAAATGCTTCGATTGCTTATTTTGGAGATGGAGCTACTTCTGAAGGGGATTTCCATGAAGGAATAAACTTCGCAAGTGTCTTTAAAGTACCAGTCGTATTTTTTAATCAAAACAATGGATATGCCATTTCAGTGCCAATTGAAAAACAAATGAATTCTAAAACGGTAGCTCAAAAAGCAGTAGCTTATGGTATACCAGGTGTCCGAATTGATGGCAATGATTGCTTTGCAGTGTATTTTGAAACGAAACAAGCTTTTAATCATGCGAGAGCTGGGCATGGTCCAACATTAATCGAAGCGGTGACTTGGAGAAAAGGTGCTCATACGACTGCTGATGACCCTTCTAAATATCGTCCTGAAACACAAGGGAAAGATATTGTTGATCCAATGACACGTTTAGAACTATTTATGAAAAATTATGGTTACTGGGACGAGCAATGGATTGAGGAAGTGAAGGAGAAAACGGCGAATGAAATCGATTTAGCTGTTGAAGAAATGGAAAAATACCCTGCGTCAAACGTGGAAGATGTATTTGATCATGTATTCGCAGAAATGCCTCCACAACTAGCTGAACAGAAAGAATCTTATCTTGCACACTTAGAAAGGCGGTGACCTAATGACCCAAATCGTAGAGTCTAATCAAAAGGATGTTAAGACAACACAGATGACCATGATTCAAGCAATCAATGACGGTATGCGTGTTTTACTGGATGAAGATGAGAGAACGATTATTTTAGGGGAGGATATCGGAAAAAACGGTGGTGTTTTCCGAGCAACTGAAGGTCTACAAGAACAATTTGGTGCTGAACGTGTTGTAGATACACCTTTATCAGAAGCGGGAATTATCGGTACCTCAGTAGGGTTAGCTGTGAATGGATTTAAACCAATTGCTGAAATCCAATTCCTGGGTTTTATTTATCCTGCTTATGAGCAAATTATGACGCATGTTTCACGTCTTCGTATGCGTTCAATGTCTCGATTTACCGTACCTATGGTTATTCGTGCACCTTATGGAGCGGGTATTCGCGCACCAGAGATACATTCAGATAGTACAGAAACTCTGTTTACACATATGCCAGGTATCAAAGTTGTTTGTCCTTCAAATCCTTATGACGCTAAAGGTTTACTCATAGCAGCAATGGAAGATCCGGATCCTGTACTCGTATTAGAAACGATGAAAAACTATCGATCGATGCGAGAAGAAGTTCCTGTTGGAAAATACACAGTTGAAATTGGTAAAGGAAAAATAGTACGTGAAGGTACAGATGTAACACTAATTGCATGGGGTGCCATGATTACGGTTGCAGAAAAGGCAGCACAATTAGCTGAGAAAAATGGAATTCAATGTGAAATCATTGATTTACGTACGCTATATCCGATTGATCGAGACATCATTTCTGAGTCTGTTAAAAAGACAACGAGAGCCGTTATTATACACGAAGCTCATCACACGAGTGGACTTGGTAACGATATTGTTTCCATCATCAACGATACTGCATTTTTATATTTGCGGGCACCAATTGAAAGAGTGACCGGATTTGATGTACCGGTACCATTTTTCTCATTAGAAGAACATTATCTTCCTACATCAGCACGTGTACAAGAAGCGATAGAAAAAGTGGTTCATTTTTAAGGGGGAAATGACATGCTCGAAGTGAAATTACATGATATCGGAGAAGGGATGACGGAAGGAGAAATCATCCATTACCTTGTCAAAGTTGGGGATACCGTGAAAACGGATCAACCACTTGTAGAGGTACAAACCGACAAGATGGTGGCGGAACTTACTTCACCCTGCTCTGGTGTAATTAAGGAAATTATTATTGAAGCAGGCGAAACAGTTCACGTAGGAACTAGCCTTATCTACATAGAAACAGACGACAAATCCTCAAAGAAAGAGCATGCAGTACAACCTAAAGTTGAAAAAGAAACACTAAAACACAGCATACAACCCAAAAATGAATCTACTACCACATCGATCTCGTCGTTTAATCGAGTACTAGCTGCACCATATACTCGAAAAATCGCTCGAGAACATGATATTAATATTGAAGATGTAAAAGCATCCGACCCTTCAGGGAGAGTAACTGAAGAGGATGTATATCGCTTTATTAATGGCAATCAATCCACAGAGGACACTGAAATCATTTCAAATCAAAAGTCAGTGCCTACAGATGTCAGTAAAGTTACACCTGACGAAATTCCATTTAAGGGAATCCGTAAAAAAATTGCAGAGAAAATGACGAAGTCTTTATTTACCATTCCACATGTCACTCATTTTGATGAAATCAATATGACGAATTTGTTTAAAATGCGCGAAGAAATGAAAGCGACTGGAGAATCAGTTAGTGTTTCGGCATTTCTAGTAAAAGCACTTGTAATTTGTTTAAAAGATTTCCCTATTTTTAACGCCGAACTTGATGAAGAAAATAATCGAATTCTCTTAAAAAAGAATTACCATATTGGAATGGCCACCAACACTGAAGCAGGATTGATAGTACCTGTCATTCATGATGCAGACAAAAAATCGATTAAAGACATTCACAAAGAAGTAAAAGGCTTAACTGAAAAAGCAATTTCAGGCAAACTACAACCTTTTGAGATGCAAAATAGTACGTTTACGGTGAGTAATGTTGGTCCTCTTGGAAGCACCGGGGCAACGCCAATCATTAATTATCCAGAAACTGCTTTAATTGCTTTTCACAAAACAAAGAAACAACCGATTGTAAATGACCAAAATGAGATTGTAATTGGTCATATTATGACGCTTTCAATGGCGTTCGATCATCGAGTAGCCGATGGCGCGACTGCGGTAGCGTTTACGAACAGATTAGCTAGTTTGATAGAACAACCCCATAAACTTATGATGGAGATGATTTAATGGTTGTTGGCGAAATTACACAGCAAAGAAATCTTATCATCATCGGTGGTGGACCAGGGGGCTATTCTGCCGCCATTCGTGGTGCACAACTCGGACTTTCCGTCACACTTATTGAACAGGCTGATTTAGGTGGGGTTTGTTTAAATAAAGGATGTATCCCGTCAAAAGTCTTTACTCACGCAGCATCAAAACGAGCAGAAATCACTCATTTATCTGATCTAGGAATTGGCAGTGGAGATGATACCTTCAATCTATCTAAGCTTCTGTCATATAAAGATGAGGTTATTAGCGGTTTACGTTCTGGTGTAGAAAATTTATGTAAAGCCAATAAAATTGAAGTTATTCAAGGTAAAGCAACCTTTTTAGCAGTTAATAAAATCGGCGTAGAAAATGGTCATCAATTTGACATTTTCGAATTTGACCAAGTCATTCTTGCAACTGGTAGTACACCTGTTATGCCGAAATGGGTAACAAACAAAGGGAAAAGAGTGCTATTATCTCACAACATATTTACTCTTGAAGAAATACCCGAACATCTGATTGTCTATGGACAAGATTATATTGCACTTGAGGTAGCCTCAAGTTTTGCAGCTTTAGGTTCAAAAGTAACGATCTTGTTTGATCAGCAAAAAGAACACGTCTTCGATGAATCTATTTTTAAGGAACTCAATCGCTTATTTAAACGTCGTAAAATAACTATTTTCAAAGATATTCAAAACATTTCGACAAATGAAACAGATTTAAGTGTTACAGTTACATTTAAAACGAACAAGGATTCCGAAAATGTTGTAGAAGGATCTTATCTGTTTGTTTCTGGCTCGAGGGAACCTAATTTAGAGTCTCTTGGAATCAGTCGAATTGGCCTTGTTCAGTCAGATGAAGGTTTTATTTCAGTCAATGAAAAAATGCAATCCAACATTAACTCTATTTACGCTATAGGTGATGTTACAGAAGGACCATTATTAGCTGTAAAAGCGATTAAGCAAGGGAAAGTTGCAGTCGAATCAATTGCCGGTCTTAAACCGGAAGTTGACCTAACGTTTATACCGCACATTGCTCATACTATACCACCAGCTGTGACAGTAGGACTTACTGAACAAATGGCTAAGGAAACTAGTTTAAACGTTCGTATAAGTCAATTTTCTTTAGGTGGAAATGGTTACGCCTCTATAACCGGGAAAAAGGATGGCTTTATCAAAGTTATATCTGACGCTGAAACAGAAATCATCAATGGGATACATATGATTGGGGAAGGCGCTGTCGAAATGTCAGGTTCTTTTGTCCAATTACTTGAGATGGCAGCGAAAGAAGAGGATATCAAATTCCCTTTGTATGCTCATCCTGGATTTTCTGAAGGCTTACTTGAAGCCGTTGAAGGATTAATCGGACAAGCTATTCATTCAGCCCCTGTTAAGAAGAAAGACTT
>JAHIWI010000062.1 GCA_018816185.1 Bacillota bacterium | reverse complement strand
CAACTAAATTACCTGTTGGAACAAAATTCTATTCTACAAGTGAAGAAGGATATGGTGGTTTTTTAATCGTTGAACTTGACGGGGAAGAATACTTTTACCTAGAAATGCTAGAAGGTTAAAAGATTTATTTCGGTATGGCAACTGCCTTGCCGATTTTTTTATTTAAACCGAAATACAAACTTTAAATGAATGTGTATCGTCTAATAAATAGTTGGAAAGGTGGGAACTTGTGGGAGTGGGGGGAAATGACAGTAGATATACTAGGTAATGAAGATAAAGAAGCCGTATTGAATGGTTTAATGAATACATATGGTCAAGATATATTAAGGCTTGTTTATTCTTATGTAAACGATAAAGCAATGGCAGAAGATCTTACGCAAGAAATATTTGTTAAATGTTATAAATCTCTACATACATATAAAGGCAATGCCAATATAAAAACGTGGTTATGGCGTATCGCAATCAATCACTGTAAAGACTATTTGAAAAGTTGGCACAACAAATATGTGATTGTTTCAGAGAACGAATCAACAAACACTAATACAAATAAAGAAATGATTGAGCAATTAGTTATTCAAAAAGAAGATGATCATCAATTGGTAATAGCTATCATGAATCTTCCTATAAAATACCGAGAAGTACTCTATCTCTTTTATTATGAAAATTTATCTTTAAAGGAGTTATCAGTACTCATTGGAAAGAATGAGAACACTGTGAAAACGAGACTTAGGCGAGCAAAAGAACTTCTGAAGGAAAGATTGGAGGAATAATAGATGGAAAATCGTTTAATAAAGTTGAAGAAATCAATGGATCAAACTGTTTTTTCTAATCTGAATTTCACTGAACAACATCAAAATGAAATTAGAGAAAAAGCAAAAAATACAATTGAAAATGACAACGAAATTACTTTAGCGATTTTGCAACTTCTTGTCAGTAACAGAACAGGGCATGAATTAGCATTGTTATTGAATGCACGTGGAGTTTCAAAGTTTGTAGATGCAGAAGGCATGCTATACACATTGCTGCACGAACTCGAACACGATAAATGTATTCAATCGAATTGGAATGAATCTAAAGTAAAATACTATTATTTGGCGAAAAAAGGTATAGGAATACTGAGAAAATCAGAAATAAAGAATACTGAAAAACAAGTTTCTCTCAAAGAACTTTTTGGGGGTGAAGCGTAAAATGAAAAATGATACCAAATCATTTCTAAACGAAGTAAAGGGTCAAATTAAATCTAAGGAAGCACAAGAATTTGTTTCAACTGAATTGGACTACCATTTGAAGGAGTCCAAAAAAATGTGGATTGAAAGAGGTCTTACTGAAAGTCTGGCTGAAGAAAGAGCAGTTAAACAAATGGGTAATCCAATAAGAATTGGTCAGCAATTGAACAAACTTCATCGTCCGAAAGTGGACTGGCTAATGATTACTTTATTAATCATCACAATGGGATTAAGTTTTTTACCAATCTTCATTGAAGGATTTACATATGATTCGTCAATAACGATTAAGAAATTAATAATTGTTGTATTAGGAATTGTAACAGTAGTTGGAACGATGTTGATAGATTATAGGAAATTGGAGAGCTTTGGATGGCTGTTTTATTCAATTGGATCCCTAATTTTAATATCAATATATTCTTTTTCAAATACCATGATTTTTGGTCGACCTCTAATAGAATTAGAAGTTTT
This sequence comes from Bacillota bacterium, assembly GCA_018816185.1. GTDB lineage: Bacteria > Bacillota > Bacilli > Bacillales_A > Planococcaceae > Paenisporosarcina. Next base: position 1,576 of record JAHIWI010000062.1, on the reverse strand, counting down.
AACAATAGAGAGTTTAATGGCAATACCATTCTTTTTCCTTGCTTGGGCTTCTTTTTTCAATAATAAAAAAATAAAAATATGGCATTTTGCTATTCTATTATTTGTTTCAATTTTATTGTTTTATTTTGTAACCAATCTGACCTCTGTTTATATATATTTATTCATGATATTTAGTATGATTTGGTGGAGCAAATTTAATAAGAAGAAAATTGTATACATGCACTTAGTATTGGCACTTACCACTTTAATGACGAGTATCCTACTTTTACCGAACATAAAACAGTATCAAATAACAAGATTGTTAGCGTTCTTGAATCCAAAAAAATATGATAATTATACAATTATTCAATTGAAAAATCTGTTTGAGAATGCTGGGTGGTTTGGTCAGTCCAGCGAAACGGCATTTCTGCAAGGTGCTTTTACTGACTTTGCATTTGTAAGTTTAACTTATTATTATGGTTGGCTTTTTGCTAGCGCAATTGTCATTATCCTCTTCTTATTTGCTGTTAGGATCGTTTTGTTAATAACGAAAATCAAAGACTCCTATAGCAAATTACTTTTAATCGGAGTTGTTGCGATTTACTTGGTTCAATTAGTAACTAATATTGGAATGACCTTCGGTTGGATACCTCTAATGTCTATGTCATTGCCATTTATCAGTTATGGTCTTATGCCCACCTTACTTAATGCCTTTTTAATTGGAATAGCATTAAGTGTGTATCGACGCAAAAATCTTGTTTTCATTCATAACAAGAAGCCGGAAAGTACTTTGAATGAGTGAATAAATGTATTAACTTGATACTCAAGATAAGAACTAGCACTGCAGTGTTTCTCAGTGCTGGTTTTTTAGTCTCTTCTAAAATCGTAAGTATTATTAATATTCATCTTCTTTCCATTTAACATTAAATGATTCTCATCGATCCAACTAACATCGAAATCCTCCCCAGGTAGTAAGAAAATCAAATGCTGATTATTATTTATAAGATCTTGTATTTCACCAACATAAGCGTAATCAGTGTGAAAAATGATTCCACCCCTAAAATAAACAGTTAATATTTTATTTTCTGATGGAGAATAATAGGTTTGTACTTTTTCATATTGTGAAACGTCCATTGCTGATAATTTTGGTAGGTTTTTATATAAATAATTCATAAAAAAATCGTTATGAGCAAACAAACCACAATCTTTTGTAGCTTCTTTATTCTACTCACCCCTTTGAACAACTAGACGTTTAATTTATTCACATTGTTTCTTAATAATGGATTACAATTAAAATAGGTAACTTTTGTAAATGTGGTTCGTCTAAACTTTAAAGAGAATTATTGTTTACAAAAATAAGTTTAAGGAGGACCCATATGAAAAGGTCACTCGTTTTTCTAATTAGTTGTATGTTCTTAACTGCCTGCAATAATCCAACCTCGTCTACAAATCCAATTTCATTTACAAATCAACATACGATGATTGACTGGGTTGATTTCATTAAAATAAATGGAACTCAATACGAGGTTATAAATTCTGCATTAATTGCTGACCAATCCTATATTGGAGAAAAACTTGGAGAAATTGATTTCAAGGT
>JAHIWI010000317.1 GCA_018816185.1 Bacillota bacterium | reverse complement strand
TACCAATTTATTTAACAATCCCTATTATTCTTCTCCTTGGAATTGTAGTTGGAATGTTTAATGGTGTATTAGTTGCATCAATTGGGATTCCATCGTTTGTTGCTACATTAGCTGGCATGTTGATTTTCCGTGGGGCTCTTTTACAAGTAACAGAAAAAACCGGAACGATTATCATTAAGGATGACCAATTTAATGCCATAGGGAACGGGTTTATACCTTCTATTATGCAAATTAATGGTTTGCATTTACTCTCATTACTTGTTGGTCTAGTTGGTATTTTGTTGTACATTTACAGTGAGATTTCGACTCGAAAAAATAAGCTTACGTATGATTTTGAAGTTGTTTCTAAAGAGATTTTCATTGTGAAATTAGTTTTGGTTTCGGCAATAATCGCGTATATTACATGGATTTTAGCTGGCTATAATGGATTTTCTTGGACTGTTGTCATCATGTTACTTGTCGTTGTGGTCTATCATTTTTTAACAACAAAAACAGTCCTTGGAAGACATATTTATGCTGTAGGTAGTAACCCTGAAGCTGCTCATCTAAGCGGAATTAATGTGAAGAAAATTACATATATCGTCTTTGGATCAATGGGGATGCTAGCGGCACTTTCTGGAATTTTGTTTACGGCACGTCTTCAATCTGCCACGACAACTGCAGGTACACTATTTGAGCTGGACGCAATCGCAGCAGCTTATGTGGGTGGCGTATCATCTGCAGGGGGAGTTGGAAAAGTAACAGGTGCTATTATTGGTGCTATCGTAATGGCTTCACTATCAAGTGGAATGAATTTACTTGGTGTCGGCATTTCTTATCAATACATGATACGCGGTGGTGTTTTAGCTGGAGCTGTTATCTTTGATGTAATAACTCGAAAACAAAGAGGATAAAAGTAGGGACACCAGTTGTTTTTGGTGTCCTTCAACTTTATTTATTGGCAATTTCTCCATGTGTACAAGCAATCCTTTCTCACATTCTCTCCGAAAATATTGATTATTCTGTACAATACGTATTGTGGATTTTACCGCAGGTGGTAAGATGAAAAGAGTTTAACGGAAGAAAAAGGAGAACATTCTTTTGCGAAAATTAGGCATACTCACACTCATTTTGACCATTATTATTCTTAGTTATTTTACATATGTAACGGCAGAAAAGGCATTCCAATCCGATTTTAAAATGCCTCAAAATTCAACTCTAAATGACGAGCAATCTCGTCTTGTTTTGATTACCCAAGAGCTTGAAACACCTTTTTGGAATCAAGTGAGCAAAGGTGCTTTGGAGCAAGCAGAGAAGGATGGTGCTAGCATTGAAGTATGGGGGAGTTACGGGAATAACCAAGAAGATTTTCTGAAGAAAATTGAAATTGCGATTCATTCAAAAGTGGACGGGATCATTGTACAAGGTCTTGATACAGAAGAATTTAAAGATTTAACAAAATTTAAAGCGGCTTTTTATGGAATTCCAATTATTACAGTGGCAAACGATGTCCCCGTAGATGAAAGCCTACGAAAAACGTATGTAGGTTCAGATCAAACGAGCGCAGGGAAAATGATTGCCAATCAGTTACTAGCTGATATGGGCTCAACAGGGAAAGTCATCATATTAGGTGACAGTGAACAAGAATATTATCAAGAACAGCGTCTTGATGGAATCATGAAAGTTTTAAAAGCCAATTCGGACATCCAAATCCTTTATGGCGAAACAGCGGATACGAAAGAACATATCATTTCAACGACGCAGGATTTAATGAACCAGTTGCCTGACGTGGACGCTTTTATCGCGGTGAATGCAATCCATGCGGGTACCATGATTCAGGAAATCAGCAAACGTTCTCAAGTAGAGCCTTACCATATTTATTCCTTCGATGATGGTCCTGAGTCCTTATCTTTATTAAATGAAGGAAAGCTCGACGGGATGATTGAACAATCTCCAGAGAAGATGGGGGAACTAAGTGTTCATCTCATTATGAAATGGTTAAGAGACGAGTCGGGTCCACTAAATATGGATGGGTATTTGACGGATATTCGCATAGGAAAGGCAACTGACGAATGAATACAATTCAGAAAAAAATATGGCTAGCCGTGTCTGTTGTATTACTTGTAATGGTGATAATCTGGATTGCACTCACCTATTACAACCAAAAAACACAAGATCAATATAATGAGATATTACAAAGATATTTACGTATGAATGAAGTCACGGTAGCAAGTCAAGAAGTCATTACGAATTTAAATACGTATTTTGTTACTCCGTCACTGAGTAATCTAGAAAAGATTAATGGCAGTCAAGAAAAGATGCTAGATGC
>JAHIWI010000316.1 GCA_018816185.1 Bacillota bacterium | reverse complement strand
TAATAATTCAGGCATGACTTACACAGATGCAACGTTAAAACTGATGGCTGGAACAGTTAATCGCGCGGACGAATATCGTCGTGACCAAATGAGGTTTGCGGTAACGGAACAGATGACCATGCAGGCTGAACATCAAGCGTTTGCAGATTTACATTTGTATACCATCCCTGAAAAAGTAACGGTGAAGGATCGCCAACAAAAACAAGTTGAATTGTTTACAGCCCCACAAATTGAATCGAAAATCGTCTATGAAGTCAATTCTTATCAATTACATCCAACGATTTACTTTACATTTTTGAATAAAAAAGAGAATGGTCTTGGCGTTCCACTTCCGCAAGGACGGTTTAAATTATATAAAGAGAATCCGCTGGACGGATCTACCGAATTTATTGGAGAAGATACGATCCCACATACTGCTGTAAATGAATTGGTGCGGATTCAATCGGGTGAAGCTTTTGATATTACAGTTGAGAGCGACATCGTGGATGAATACAAAAATGGCGTATACGTATTTGAAGAAGTCGAATATGAGGTGCGCAACCAAAAAGAGGAAGCGATTGATCTACTGATCAATCACAGCACAAGTTACGGAATTTATGAAGTGGTTAAGTCCACACATGAGTGGGTACGAAAAAACGGAGACATACAGCTGATTGTTCCAGTTGATGCAAAATCAGAAGCGAAGGTGGCATTTACGATTCGATATGATCGATCTCGTGATGTGAAGGTGCAGTAAACAAATGAAAAGAATTAGCATTGGTACTTCAATCGTTGTCATTTATGGACTTATCGTGTTTTATTTCGGTCTAACTACTTTTAAGTGGTTGCAAACATGGGGCGTGTCTATTCATCCGCTCCTTTTTGCAGTCATTTGGTTTGCTATTTCATTCGGCTATATGATTGGGCGAGTGAGTCATTCACTCAGGGTTTTTACGATCATCGGTTCGTACTGGTTTATTGTGATGCAATACGGGGTGATTCTCTTCCCACTTGCCACAATTATTTATGTATTTAATTCATCTGAATCGACATTATTTATTGTTGGGAATGTTGTGGCAGTGATTTTCTTAGTGATTTTCGTCGCGGGATCCTTCTATGCTTTTTCACCTGTCGTACGTCATCAAACAATCCAACTAACAAAGTCTACAACTGAATTGAATGACCTAAAGCTGATTATGGCTTCTGATTTTCATTTAGGCTTATTGTCCGATAAAAAGCATTTACAGCGATTTGTGAATTTGGCGAATAAAGAAAAACCGGATCTCGTCTTATTAGCTGGAGATTTAGTAGATGATGACCCTATTTGGTTTGTGAAGGATGGTATGGCGAGTGTTATGAGACAGCTGAAAGCGACATATGGTATTTATGGGGTAGTTGGAAATCATGAATACTATGGACGTAAAATTCCTTTATTAGTTAAAGAAATGAAAGATGCAGGCGTGCAGATGTTATTAGATGAAACCATTTACGTGGGAAATGCGTTCTATGTAACAGGAAGAGAAGATGTAACCAATCGAAAGCGAAAATCTTTGGAGGAGTTAGCGCCTGAGAATGCAGGGTATCCCTGGTTTGTTATGGACCATACACCGTTGAATTTGAAAACACCTTCAGAGTTAGGTGTGGACGTTCATGTCTCAGGTCACACTCATTTAGGACAAATGTGGCCCAATCATTTATTCACTCGTCGTTTGTTTGAATTAGATTATGGGTATATACATAAAGGTTTGATGCATGCATTTGTTTCTTCAGGCTTCGGATTTTGGGGGCCACCTGTTCGGTTAGGTTCTCGGTCAGAAATTTGGTCGATTGCGGTTAAATTTGCATCTAAAGAAACGGTATGAAAACCGACATAAACTTGTTACGATAAGTAAGAAGAAAAACTAGGTAACGGTTGGGGGCTCGACATGGAAAACTGGATTACGGATATTATGAGCCAGTACGGCTATATTGGCATATTTTTATTGATTATGTTAGAAAACATATTCCCACCCATTCCTTCAGAGGTCATTTTGACGTTTGGTGGTTATATGACCACGCAATCAGCGATGACGCCACTTGGAGTGATTTTAGTTTCAACGGCAGGATCTGTCGCAGGGGCAATCATACTTTACTGGATTGGTTTGCAATTGGACGTTAAAAGGCTTGAAAAGATTGTAGATCGATGGGGTAGAGTCTTACGTTTAACAAAAGCAGATATACATAAGGCTGATTCATGGTTTGATAAGTATGGAATTTGGACGGTTTTATTTTGCCGACTGATCCCATTAATT
>JAHIWI010000315.1 GCA_018816185.1 Bacillota bacterium | reverse complement strand
TTCTGTACCGTAATACAGAGGTTGCATACCTGGAGAAACGCCATAATCTGTTGCATCTGGAGGAAACCAAGAGCCGACTGTAACATATCGGTTAAATTCCTCTGTTACTATTTTTGCTCCCGTATTTATGTTTTCCACTGTATTGATACGATAAATTCCGGGTTCTTTGATGTCAAGTTCTTCCAAATCAACATAATTGGTGCTAGAACCAATCATGGCAATTGGTGCTGCGATGTCCACATTCTCGATTTGTTTTATTTGCTCATATTGTTCGAGGCTAATTCCGCCTTCCATTCCACTTAAATAGTTAGGCTCTAAAAGATTCAAATCCTCTGTAACACTTCGGCTTCCTTGTGGACGAACGACTAGGTGATAGGAAGACTTCCATCTCTTTTGAAGTTCGTCGACTACAGTCCCGTTATTTGCTTGAGTAATTCCGATTAAATAACTAAGGCCTGTACTTAATATCAAAACACCAACCAGGAGCAATATAAATCGTTCTTTATTTCGCCACCATGAATTCCAAATGAATTTAAGCATATTGATTTACCACAGTGTCAGCAATAAGTAGCCCGTCACGCATTTCAATTTTTCGATTCGCACGGTTAGCAAGTTCAGGGTCGTGCGTGACAAATAAAACGCCACATCCTTTTTCTCGGTTTAAAGAAAGTAGCAATTGAAAAATAATTTCCCCTGTTTCCGTATCTAGGTTCCCAGTTGGTTCATCTGCTAGTAACCAGTTCGGTTCATGAACTAAGGCACGTGCGATTGCTACCCTCTGTTGTTGTCCACCAGATAATTGAGCTGGTAAAGAATTCTCTTTGTCTTTAAGACCAACCATTTCAAGGAGTTCTTGTGCTCGCTGTTTTTTATCGTACGTGACTTTGCGACCAAACAACGGCGCCATGATATTTTCAAGAGCTGTTAGTGTTGGAATGAGATGAAACTGTTGAAAGATAAATCCAATGTTTTCAAAACGAAAATCTGCCATCTGTTTATTGCTTAATTTATTTGTAGGTTTGTTTTCATAAAGCATTTCTCCACTAGAAGGGATATCTAATGTTCCTAAAATGCTTAATAACGTTGATTTGCCAGAGCCGGATGGTCCAATAATGGATACAAACTCTCCTTCGGTTATTTTCAAGTTCACATCTTTTAATGCATAGGTTTCAATTCCATCACCTTTAAAAAGCTTTTCTATTTCTCTACACTCTATGGAATTTCTCATTTTGAATCCCCCTTGTAGTAAAAATTGTAAATTCTGTATATTACAAATATAACAGAATTTGAAACCATAAAAAGGAGAATAAAAAACTTCTTGTGACTTCACCAGATTTTCGATTATGATGAGTGAATAACAATTTATGGATAAAGGGTGTATTGGAATGAATCATATATTAAGAGAAATTGCGACGAGTCTTGAAACAGAACGCTTAATTTTACGGATGCCACAAGTTGGAGATGGAACAGTTGTGAATCAAGCGATTGTAGCATCACTTGACGAAATGAAGCCTTGGCTTCCGTTTGTACAAACAACACCAGCTGTTGAGAATACGGAAGCGAATATTCGAGAGTCTATTTCTAACTTTATGCGCAGAACCGGTTTACGGTTTTTGATTTTCAATAAAGAGACAAATGAATATATTGGAACGACTGGTTTTCATAATATTGACTGGGATGTGCAGAAGCTGGAGATTGGTTACTGGATTGACACGAGACATGCGGGTAAAGGGTACATGGTGGAAGCAATTGATCGTTTGTCCCGTTATGCACTTGAAGATCTTGAGATGAAGCGTGTTGAAATTCGTACGGAAGCTGAAAACGTGAAAAGTCGTGCGATTCCTGAAAAACTCGGATTCCGTTTAGAAGGTATTTTAGAAAATGAGGACTTATCGGTTGATGGTTTGAGATGGACGGATACGTGTATTTATGCGAAAACGACGAAGAAACCTTGAGGTGAATTTTTCGTTCTTTAAATAGAGATGTACATACCGAGAAAATAGATTTTTTATTGGAAATGGAGATTAAAGAAGATGCCAGTACCAAAACATATTGTTTCAGCAGCAACAATCGTTATAAATGATAAAAACGAGATTTTATTGATCAAAGATCCAAGAAGAGGATGGGAAATGCCTGGTGGACAGGTAGAAGAAGGCGAATCCTTGCAGGATGCTGCAATTAGAGAAACAAAAGAAGAATCAGGAATTGATATTGAAGTTACGAAGTTTTGTGGCGTATTTCAAAATGTTAGTGGTTCCATTTGTAATACATTATTTCTGGCTACACCGATTGGCGGCGAATTAACTACTAGTCTTGAGAGTTTAGAAGTAGGTTTCTTCCCTATTCAACAAGCATTAGAAATGGTCACTTGGAAAAACTTCAGACAACGAATTGAGTACTGCATAAATGACGAACTTCAACCTTTTTATATTGCTTTTTAATTGTTAATTGACCACCATCCACCTGGAACGAAAGTCAACAATATCGTTCAATTGAGCCAATAACAAAGGACATTTTTAGTGGATGTAGAATTAATTATTGAAGCTGAACTACAAGGGGGACCTAGTGTGGAATTTGCAAAGGTAAAAAAGGATTTTCATGTGGTAGGCATAAAAAATAGTGGGAGATTTGCTGACTTTGGTCGCGAAGTGCCTCATTCTGCACGTCAATTCATGAGTCGGGCAAACGAGATTGACCATCGTACGGAGACAGAAATTGCCCTCTATGAACCCAAAAGAGATGACAACCATCTTGAAGGAGAGTATTACGTCGGTTTGATTGTTAAGGATGCATTAAACGAAGTTCCGGAAGGTATGGAATATATGTTGGCAAGTAACGATTACGCTACA
>JAHIWI010000314.1 GCA_018816185.1 Bacillota bacterium | reverse complement strand
TCGAATCGGTTGGTTCGATAGTGTTGTCGTACGTCATGCTCGTCGTGTTAGTGGTTTAACGGATTTAACAGTTAACTCAATTGACGTATTATCTGGACTGGATACGGTAAAAATCTGTACAGCTTACAAGTACAAAGGTGAGTTAATTACAGAATACCCTGCAAATCTTAGAATGCTTGCTGACTGCGAACCTGTTTACGAAGAGCTTCCAGGCTGGCATGAAGATGTTACATCATGTAAATCATTAGATGAACTACCTGATAATGCACGTCATTACTTAGAACGCGTGTCACAGTTAACAGGCGTACCAATCTCTATTTTCTCAGTAGGGCCTGATCGAAACCAAACGAATATTGTAGCGAGTGTGTGGCGCTAAAATTTTTTAAGCGGAGAAAGGAAACTTTCTTCGCTTTTTTTCGTATGTAAAAGATAGAAGGTTTTTCCAGGTAGGGGGAGATTGAAATGATGTACGTTAAAAAGTATTGGTTTTGGTTCGCTATAATGGCAGTTTTGATCAGTTGGACAGCAAATACATGGTACTTTAAGTCAAAACAGATTGATACACCCATCTTTTTAACTCATTATATTGAGGAAAGCATCGGTAACCCTACTTTTCTAACGCTTTATTACATCACAAACAAGTCCGATCATAAAGATTTACAATTGGTTAAGTTGGATGACTTACTATTATATCCGCAGCAACACGATGGGTTCATTTATATGGACAGTGATCAATTACATCGTCAAAATGTTCACCAAGAATTTACCCATCATTACATTAGAAAAACGACCTTTGAGATTAATAAAGATCTTCTAAGTCCTCAGCACTTAAAAGAAGGGATAGATGTAAAAAATATCGAAGCGATCTTTTCAGAAAGAGCACCAATGACTGTTCCAATTGGCCACATTCGGTTGTTACCTCCTGTTGCAGTTAGTAATGTACTACAATCTGTGACCAGTTCCAGTAGTAGCACCGGAGATAATCGAATAGTATATACAGCCAATGAACCTTTATCTATTGAAAAAATTGATCTCCCATTTGACCAAAAAGTAAAAGGATTATACGAAATCGAATTTATGAAAAATCCGATATCCACTAATGGAGGACAAAACAAAACTGCAAATCAAGAACTAGCAACAGAATGGCCAATAGAACTCGAAACAAGAGATCGGTTTATTTCAACCATTCAAATTAATATGAAGTCAAAAAGTATGGTAAGCCTGCAATTTATAATAAAAGGTGAGACAAGAAGTGAAAAATCTTTTCAGATCCCTTTTCATGTTGCGGAAGAACCTTTTCTCTCTCAATCAGATGTTAATTCTTATATCAATAATGCTACGGGGGTAAGGTAACATGAGAAATGCCTTTAAATATATCCTGACAGGTTATCTTCTCATCTTTCTCAATATCCACTTGATCATAGACATACTTCCAGACCCCATTGGCTATTTCATGATTTTACTGGGTACACGAAAAATCGAATTGAATGAATCTGGAATGCATCCATCTAGGATCGTAGCAACTTTATTGTTATTTCTCTCAATGCCAACCGTTCTTATCAATCCTCAATTTTTTCAAAATCAGGTTCCGGAATGGTGGGGAATGTACACCACAGCTATGAGTGTATTAGATCTAATATTGGTATATTTTTTATTCCAATTAATAAAGAGAGTGGTAGAGCTGCTGAATTCCCCAGAGCTTACAACAAAAACGGAGAACACGTATAAAGGGTACATGGTTGTGATGTTGATCATCCTATTTATCCAACCGTTTTTAACACATTTAAGTGAACATACCGCTAATGGTTTCACTATTTTCTTAGTATTAGCTGGTTTCATTACTCAAATTATATTTTTGGTTTTCTTACGTACTCTTCAAAAGCAATTTCCATACAACTCTTCTGATACAGGAGAATTCCTGAATTTAAAAGTATAAGAAAAGGTTCTCCCCACTACTTGTGAGGAGAACCTTTAGTTCGCAGACTAAGTATTAATAAACAGTTTAAAACTTGAAATCTTTTGCACGAGATTGAAAAAAGGTGGTGAACTATTTCTTTTGATTTCCGTGGACGAATTACGAATTTGGAGCTTGGCTTGTTTCTTTTTTTAGTAGGAGTCTTTGGAAATGGCAAACCACTTTCCTATAAAAAATAGTTTGCAGAAACACTAATAAGGTAACGGTTACTGTTGATTGAAATGGAGGCGGCGACTCGGGCGGAATCAGCAAGAACTGAAGACCCTGGACTGAGCTTCGCGAGGGAAGCGGCTGAAGTCTTGCCCGCCGAAATGGAAATCAACATTATTAATTTATAGTAAAAAGGTTCTCCCCACTAATTGTGAGGAGAACCTTTTTGCATTAATGAATATTTCGTTTCTTAAAGCGTCCGCCACGCACTTCTGCAATATTACCAATCGCAAGGAAGGCGTGAGTGTCAATATCTTCAACGATCGTTTTTAATTTGGCTTCTTCTAATCTTGTAATGACAGTAAAAATGATTTTCTTTTCGTCACCAGTATAAGCGCCTTCACCATGT
>JAHIWI010000313.1 GCA_018816185.1 Bacillota bacterium | reverse complement strand
TACATATGAGTGTTAGAGAGTTTAACGTTAAGATTAGTCCAAGTGAAGCGATGAATATGATTAATAATGGATTTACTAGAGGAAGCATTTCAGGAAAGTTAATTGACTACTACAAAAGGTCTTTAGGGGATAATGAAGTTATTGTCTTTGTATTAGAAAAATATTTCATGAGAACTTCAAATCGAGCTTCCATGACTGTAACGATTGATAATTTTGATGGTACGACTAAGGTTCATGCGGTTGCATCTGGTGGTGGAGAAGGCGTGTTTTTCCGTTTTGATTGGGGAGCGGGAGACAGTTTTGCGAATAGTATTGAGAAGACGCTAGCAGAACACATCATAAGTTGATAGAATAAAGCTACTAAATATGCACTGCGAGGGAGAGACGGCCATGTTCAAGAGGATTGACACCGTATTTTTACCTGTGCAAGACACGTATCGTTCGATTAAATGGTTTGAAGAAAAATGTGGCTTTACATTAAGATGGCATGATGAAGAAAATGGGTACGCAGCAATGAATATTGGTAGTGGAGATACAGCGTTTACACTCGTTCGTATTTCACAGATGGGCTCTACCAAGCCTGAGGACCATGAGTGGTTTAATTTATATACATCTGATATTCATGCTACACATCAACATATGCTGAATTCCGGTGTGGAAGCTTCTCCCGTGAAAAGTGGAGGAAATGTGGAATTTTTCCAATTTAAAGATTTGGATGGCAATACGATAGGAGTCTGTTCATTTGAAGAAGATGCAGCCTGAATTTAAACGTATTTTAATCGTAGGTTCTGGTGGAGCGGGGAAGTCTACCTTATCCAAAACACTTGGAGAATTGTGGGGTTTGCCTGTTATACACTTGGATTCCCTTTTTTGGAAACCAGGATGGACGCCTTCTCCAAAACCAGAGTTTATTGAACAAGTTAAAACCGAGATGGCAAAACCGACATGGATTATTGATGGCAATTATGATTCGACTTTAGCCATGAGAGCTGAATATGCAGACCTTATTATTTTCCTCGATTTCTCAAATATTCTTTGTGTATATCGAGCATGTAAACGAGCTTGGACCTATCGTGGTACTACTAGACCCGATATGGGAACAGACTGTCCAGAAAAAATTGATTTGGAATTTGTGCGCTGGATTTGGCGTTTTCCGAAGGATGCTAAACCTGAAATTTTAGAAACCTTATCTAAAACACCAGCAAAAGTTTTAACACTTAAATCACCGAGGGAAGTTAATCAATGGCTTTCCTTACAATCGGCAACAGAAAAAAGAGTGAATCATCCTGCATAAAGGACGACTCACTCTTTTCAAGTTGTTTTTAAGGTTGTATAAACGACTAGACGATCCTCATAAAATGAACCTTCTTTGTTATATTCTCCAGTACAAGTAATCAAATTCAAACGACTACCGTTACTAAAGCCAAAAATTTCTCTTAAGGGAGAATCATTAACTGGGTAAATCTCTACTCGTTCAACGACGAAAGTTAGCTCTTGTCCTTCATCACCAGTAACGAGCACTTCATCCCCAATTTCTAATTTTCCTATATCGTAAAATACAGCAGGTCCATTTTTGCCATCGACATGACCGGCAATTACGGAGTTGCCTGGTTCACCAGGCATATATCCATTTTCAAACCATCCGGTAGATACAATATCATTCGGTACATCCATTTCACCGTTATCAAGTAGGCCAGTAGCGTCTACTGGAGCATCTACATTAATAGCAGGAATTCGTAATCGAGAAGGGGAAATCCCTTGACGTTCGTCTTTTATGAGTTTGGAAGCAGTTAGTTGGCTGTCATTTAAAGTTAAAGCTGTTTTTGTAGAAGAAGAGGCTTCCATGTTGGAAACCTCTTGTTTTTCTACGGTTTGTTCCGGAGCTGCTTCTTCTGCTTGGCAAGCCGTGAGAAGAAGGCTAATTCCGAGAATTCCACCAAACCATTTCTTCATATTCTTACGCCTCGTTTGAACGTCTGCGTAATGTAAATGCGCCACCTAAAGCTGCTGCTAATAAACCACCAAGTAGGAACCACTCATAAGGCATACCATCTTGGTCCGCTGTACCACCCATACCCGTTTTAGGCATTCCGTCTGGCATAGATTGTCCACTGAATTTATCTGGGAACTGATCAACAATTGTTTGTGATAATCCTGCTGAAGGCATTAGCATATGTGCATAAGCCTCACGCATAGAAGCATAAGAAGCTTCATAATCACCAGCTACATATTGATCAAAAGCTGCTAATAATTGGTCTACGTGTTCAGTCAATCCTGCTTCTAAGTCTGCAGCTGGTAAACGATCTTCCGTAGCAGTAGCTAAGAATGCAGCTTGTTCAACAATATAACCGTCTAATTCTTCCATTGCTTTATCTTTCCCTGCTTGGTCATCATTTGCTGTTGCGGTTACATAATCAACGAAGTAACCAATATGTGATTTCCAAATCTCTTCAAATGCTGCTCCGCCCTCTTCACCATAAACAGAAGCTACAGCTGCTGATAAGTCATCAGCGTTTGCTAATAAAGCCGCTGCTGATGCATCGAAATCAGGATCACCATCAACACCATTTTGCATAGCCATTACTGCTAATCCAGCATGCTCAGTAAATACTTGGTCAAGTGCAGCACGTAAATCTGCTGCCGGAGTTACAGCCATTGAATTTTCAAATTTGTCCGGGAATTGATCAGTAATAGCTGTTGAAAGGCCCGCTGCTACCATTGTCATATGACCAATTGCTTCGCGTTCATTCATGTATGATGTTTCATAATCGCCAGCAACATAACTATCAAATGCCCATACTAGTTGATCAACGTGCATTTTAAGTCCAGCTTCTAGATCTGCTGCTTTTAGGCGACCTTCCGTTGCTGTTTCCAAGAAAGCTGCTTGTTCAACAATGTATTCACCAAGTTGTTCAACTGCTTTATCTTTACCTGCTTGGTCGTTAGCTTTAGTCGCTGTTGCATAATCTACGAAGTAACCAATGTGAGAACTCCAAATTTCTTTGAATTGTGCTCCAGCTTCTTCTCCATATACAGAAGAAACAGCTGCTGTTAAGTCATCCGTATTTTGTCCAAGTGCGCCAGCTAAAGCATCAAAGTCTTCTGTGCCGTCAGCACCTTTTTTCAATGTTTCAATTGCTAGGAAAGCATGTTCAGTAAATAAATGTCCTAACGCTGATCGTAGTTCAGAAGCTGGAGTAGAAACACTCGTGTCTGCATTTCCTCCATTTGCTTTTGATCCGTGATCTTCTGCCATAACCGCTGTAGGAATTAATAAACTCATTGATAATGGAACTGCTAATAATGTACGTTTTTTCATTTTGAAATCTCTCCCTTTGTTTTAGTTTTTATTTGGTTTCGAATAGCTAACGAAGCTAAATTCACTTTGGATCACTTTTTTTAAAAGAATATTTAATAAATTTTATTTCGACATATAAAAAGACATCACTTTGGTTCCTTAAAGGAGCAAAGTGATGTCTTTTAGACTGATAACAATTAAAATATTGATTTCCATTGCGACGAAGCTAGCGCAGCGATGCAGGAGCAGATGTTATACGCCGCCTCCATTCCAATCAACTGAAATCGCTGTAAATTGAACGTAGTAATGTGCATTTTTGTTCGTATATGGATATACATTTGATTGTATTACTTGTAAATTTACTTAAACCATCATTTTCGTCCATGTTAAAAAGCATTTCTATATTGTAAGCATGACTCTGCAAACTAGTTAGTAGAAAGTGGTCGGCTATTTCTGTAGACTCCTGCGGAATAAAGAAACAAGCTAGACCCCACAGGGTTGGCTGTCAAAGACAGCTGAGCCGAGGAGGCTGGCGTTTCGTCCGCGGAAAGCGAAAGAAATAGCTGACCACCTTCTTTTTAGTGGAGTGCGATAGAAAAGTAGTCGATTTAGAAGAAATCGTAAGTGATACAAATGTGCAAAAAAAAGAGACTGTACAAAAAGTCATTCTTCACTGACTTTGTACAGTCTCAATTTATTTTATTTAAAATCAGAAGCCATTAACACATTACCTAGTGGTGTTTCACTTTCTGAATTCGGTTCATGTGAAACAGCTACTTGCGTCCATTCTTGATTCATATCTTCAGGAATAGTGAATACCACTGCACCCTCTTGTGACTCTGATTTAAATGTGCCTGCACGTTCTGGTCCATCTTCTCCAATTAACCATACTTGATAGACTTCATCATTGGATAGTGCCGGTAAAGAACTTGCTTGAACAACTACACGCGTTTCATCACCGTGCTTCACAATCGACGCCGTACCTGTGGCGTTACCCGCAACAGGAGTTAAATTCACATAAGCAAGTAACTGATCTACTGCTTCTCCTTGTGCGACGATATCTTCTTGCTGGTTTTTTACGATAGAAGCTAAAAAGATATTTGCACCGACTGACAGCATAAGTGCAGCTGCTACTGCAGGGAACCATGAAATTACGCGTTTTTTATTAACTGGTAATAAAACCTCATCTGGCACCCTTGGCTTTTCGTGTATTTCATTTGGTACTGGTGTTTCACCTAATATATTACCTAATACGCGTTCCTTCATTCCTTCAGGGGGAGTTATGGAATCCGATGCATAAGGCAAGTCTTCCGTTAATAGTTGCCACTCAGCAAGC
>JAHIWI010000061.1 GCA_018816185.1 Bacillota bacterium | reverse complement strand
TTTATCTCAACCAAACAATATTCTTGGCTATCATTATATTGAAGCTGCATACCATCTCCAAGCTTCCATCAAACCAGTTACGATACAACGAATTGTCTCAGGCTATCATGATGACGTTCTCCCTGGTCAAAGCATTGCAAGTGCAACAGGTATTCGTAAAGTTATATTTAATGATCAAGGAATTAGTGACTTAACTCCACTTTTACCGAAAGCTTCTTTGCAAAACATTGTAGAATGGCAATCGAATATCGGATCTTTTGGAAGCTGGCAGCATTTCTATCCTTACTTAAGATTTCAAATTATCCGTTCATCCATAGAACAACTAGCTTCTTATGCCGAAGTTACAGAAGGCATTGAGTATTTACTAAAGGAAGCAGCTCAAAAATCCAACACGTTTGAAAATTTTATGGAAGTTGTTAAATCCAAACGCTACACATGGACCAGAATCCAACGCATGTTAACCCATATCTATACAGGTTTTACTTGGGATGATTTAAAACAGGCTTCCTGTCCTACGTATCTCCGTCTACTAGGGATGACGGAAATGGGACAACGTTATTTAAATGAACATAAAAAAAATCTTTCATTGCCTCTCGTAAGTCGAGTTGGGGCAGTAAAAGATTCGATGTTATCTCATGATATTAAAGCGACCGATTTGTACACTCTTGGTATTCAATCCCATGCTTTTAATCAACCAATTGGACGTGACTATCGTCAGCCACCTATTAGATAATTACGCTTTAGGTTCCAATTGTTCTAAATAATCTAATGCATCATCAATTGTTTTCACTGGCACGATTTTCATTTTCGTGCCTATTTCTTTTGCTGCATCTCGTGCATCTTCATAATTTGAGCGCAATGTTGGATTATTAATAAGAACTTCTTCAGGTAATTCATCATCCGGTGCAAAGAAAACCTCAATCCCTGCAGCATCTGCAGCCACTACTTTCAGATCAATGCCTCCTATACGCCCTACTTCACCTGTACTTTTCATTTCACCGGTACCCGCGATCGCATAGCCTTTTGTCAAATCCTCTTCTTCCAATTGATTCAACAACTCAAGCGTAAACATTAAACCGGCTGATGGACCACCAATATCTTCAGACTTAATTAAAACATTTGGAGTTGTTGTAATAGTCTTATCTTCCATAAAGGTAATCCCTAACCCCGCTCTAGAATCATCGCCTGGGATTGGTTTCAACTTGATATCGACTACTTCAACCTTTTCCTTCCGTTCAATTTCAAGTTGAACGATGTCATTTACTTTCTTTTCTTGTAAATACGTAATGACCTTTTCTTGACTATTACTTTTTACGTCATCGATTCGAAGTATTTTATCTCCGGCTTTCAATAAACCATCTGCGGCTCCGTCCGGAAGCACATTTAAAACAAATACCCCGTTTGTGCTAACTTCATAAGGTTTATCTGCTTTTTGAAAAGCCACTAATATGGCATTAAATTGAGATTGGGACATCAATTTCAACTGCCGA
Source organism: Bacillota bacterium (assembly GCA_018816185.1). Classification (GTDB taxonomy): domain Bacteria; phylum Bacillota; class Bacilli; order Bacillales_A; family Planococcaceae; genus Paenisporosarcina. The sequence goes on along the minus strand of JAHIWI010000061.1, from coordinate 2,796 downwards.
ATGGTGTATTCATCCTCGTCTTCATTCGGATTTCGTACGTGATTGGATGGAAGTATATGTTGATGATTCGCAACCTTAGCCCATGCATAGGTAATGGGAGTGGCTTTTGCTAATGCGATTGTCATAAGACTCATCGATCCTTCGTCATCCGTATCTCCACCTTGCACCTTCACTAACGGATCCAGAGGATAAGCTCCACCGGGTTTAGATATGTATGCGTCTACTGGGTAAAATGTTGCGCTCAATAAAAATACACAGGCGATAACAAAACCTATGGTGCTTTTCTTTGGCATCTAACGTTGACCTCCATCATGAACATCATTTTTATTCCATATACATAGTGTAGCACGCACAAAAAGTTCTGACAAAACGATTGAAACGGGGAAATATGACATGCTCTATAAAACTAATATATTCATCTGTTGGTCCTTAATGATCTTGTTTATTTTCTTACCTGGAATCGCACACCAAGGAGCTAAGCTTGGGCTAGATGTTTTTATACATAGATTGCTTCCCTATTTACTTCCGTACCTTGTTGTTTCACAATGGCTACTCTATGTTTTATATAAACAAAACGCTTGGCAACCGAGTTTTATTAACAATTTAAAAATTTATGGAATAGGTGCTTTTGGTGGATTTCCTACAGGAGCTGCCACGATATCCACTCTCGTTAAAGCTAAAATGCTTAGTTCCAAAACGGCTAGTCATTTAATTGGCATTTGTCATGCCCCAAGTCCAATGTTTGTCATGGGTGTTGTAGGAACGCAATTTCTTTCCTCTCCTAAAAAAGGTCTACTCATTCTTGTCTTAATCCACCTTATCAATGCGTTATTTTTACTTTTTTCTCAACGTCTTTTCTCCAATCAACCTGAAATGGAAAAAGTGAATTTAAAACAGGTTCAATCACCATTTAGCGAAGGTGTTCATCAAACGGCATCGATTTTGCTTTTAGTTGCAACGACTGTGGTATTTTTCACTACAGTTAGTACAGTTATTTCAGCAGTCATTAAGTTTGTGTTTGGAAATATGTCATCTCAGTTTGTGGTGTTTATTTATTCATTGTTTGAAATGACGGCAGGCTTGGAGATAGCTCACAGAATGTTTGCTTCGGAAGCGTTTTTCTCAATACTAGCAGTGGCGATTTTATCTTTTAACGGCGTGAGTATACATATGCAAGTCATTGTTTTAGCAAAATCAGCTGCACTTTCGCTCAAGCCTTATTTTGCTTACCGCTTTCTTCACTTCATATTACTTACATTGATATGGTTCTTATTTTTTCAATAAAATCTTTTCATCATTATTTCACTAATAATCTAGATTAGATGACGAAACGTTAGATGAGTACAAAGGAATCAAAACCAAATATGAAACTTCACCTTTTCTCTATCCAAAGAAAGTGGCTGATTTTCATTATGGCGGACGCTTTCCGGGGGCACGACTTCAGCCGCTTCCTTCACTTCGTTCAGTCCAGGGTCTTCAGTTCGTGCTGGTTCCCCCCTGGAGTCGCCGCCTTCATTCCAATCAGTAAAAAAGCATATGTGAAATCATTTTTAAATACCTTAGCCAAAGATTGCAGAAGATCTCAATAAAGGGAACTCCATCTTCTAGGTGACTTAGAAAATGCACAACAAAATAAAAATTAAGTAGCTAGAAATCTTCACTTCTCTCCACTTTTTTTATTTAATACTTATTGGAAAGTCTCCTGTGGATTAACATGATTCGTTTTTCCGCAGGATTCTTCAGAAATCTTACTTTACTAGTTTGCAGAGTCATGCTTTCAGAATTGATAATAAAAAATCTGTCCTATAAAAATTGTTTAAGTAAGCATTTATATTACTTTTGGCTTCTTATAACTTTTTTGGAGAGGCATACAGATAACTTTTACCCCCCCGGAAAGTTTAGTCATGCCTCTTGATGTTTCAAGTCACATAACCATGTTTCTATTAATCGCAATAAATAAAATGTGTATATCGTGATATGAGGGAATATGTACATTAAAATATCTATATCTACAGTAATTTGATTTGATTGGAATGGAGGCGGCGACTCCGGCGGAATTAGCACTAACTTAAGACCCTGGACTGAGCTTCGCGAGGGAAGCGGCTGAAGTAGTGCCCGCGGAAAGCGTCCGCCGCAATGGAAATCAATAATCAATATTAAGAGCCTATACTTTCTAATCCGCACAAAAAAGGATAGCGAAATCACTACGATTTGCTATCCCTTTTCATATGTAATTCAATTTCAAAATTTTAGTATTGGAAATCTGATTTCGGTAACACCAAAAAGTGTTATTTATTTGCTTCGTATTTTTCTCTCAAAGCAAGCTCTACTTGTTTAGGAACTAATTCTGATATGTTCCCACCATATTTAGCAACTTCTTTAACAATGCTAGAACTCAAGAACGAATACTGATTATTCGTCATGATGAAAAATGTTTCAATATTTTCATCTAACACACGGTTCATGGAAGTGATTTGCATTTCATATTCAAAATCAGAAACGGCTCTTAAACCACGAACAATAGCATGAGCATTCACATTTTTTGCATACTCGACGAGTAATCCCGAGAAAGAATCGACATGTACATTTGGCAAAGATGTTGTAACTTGACGGATTAAATCCATTCTTTCTTCAATTGTAAATAATGGTTTTTTGGACGAGTTATTTAAAACAACGACACGAATTTCATCAAAAACGGATGCGCCTCGTTTAATAATATCTAAATGACCATATGTAACTGGATCAAAACTGCCCGGTACTACTGCGATTTTCTTCATGTAAATCTCCTTCTTCATT
>JAHIWI010000060.1 GCA_018816185.1 Bacillota bacterium | reverse complement strand
ATTCAAGCGTCGATGAAATTGGCTCAAGAAAAAGGCTCTTATCCATTATTTGAAGGATCTGATTTCCATACGGGTGCTTATTTTGAAAATAAAGGGTACACGTCTAGTAAATGGAGAGATTTGCGCTTCGAAGTTGCAATGAACGGGATGAGAAATGGTTATTTAATGGCTGTAGCCCCAAACTCAACGACGTCCATCATAGCTGGTAGCACAGCTAGCATTGATCCAATCTTCCAAAAAAGTTATTCGGAAGAAAAAAAGGATTACAAAATTCCAGTGACAGTTCCTGATTTAAATAAAGAAACAACTTGGTTTTACAAATCAGCTTATTTTATAGATCAACATTGGACGTTAAAACAAAATGCAGTGAGACAAAGACATGTTGACCAGGGAATTTCTTTGAATTTCTATGTACAAAATTCGATCAAAGCAAAAGAGTTACTCGATTTACATATGGATGCATGGAAAAGTGGATTAAAAACGACTTACTATGTTCGATCCACGTCAATTGAATTACTCGAATGTGAATCTTGTTCAAGCTAAGGGGGGAAAGAGAAATGACGACTATTATTAAGCGAAAGCTCATGGATATCGAAGCACCGAATCGGTCGACAGGAATCGTGAATGGATCCTCCTCGAATGTACTAAACTGGGATGATGTACGTTTTGGTTGGGCATATCCAAAGTACAAACGTATGCTGGGGAATTTCTGGACCCCATTTGAAATCAATATGGGAACCGATGTAAAACAATTTTCACTACTAAAGAATGAAGAAAGAGAAGCGTTTTTGAAAATAATTGGCTTACTCGCTCTGCTCGATAGCATACAAACAGATTTTGCAGGGAAGGTAGCCGATTACTTAACGGATTCTAGCTTGAATGCCTTGATGATTATTTTAGCTCAACAAGAAGTGATTCATAATCATTCGTATTCATATGTATTGTCTAGTCTAGTGGCAAAAACTGAGCAAGACCGTGTATTTGACTTTTGGCGTACGGAGCCAGTTTTGCATAAACGCAATGAATTCGTGATGAAGGGGTATGAAGAATTCACCAATCAACCGAATGTCGATTCTTTATTAACAGCCATCGTCTATGACGTTGTTCTAGAAGGATTGTTCTTTTACTCAGGTTTTGCCTTCTTTTATCATTTGGCTCGACACCAAAAGATGGTAGGAACAAGTACAATGATTAACTACATTAATCGCGATGAGCAAATTCACGTCGATTTATTTGTCAAAATCTATTTGGAATTATTAGAGGAATATCCAGAAATGAATACGTTGGAGAGAAAAAGAGATGTAGAGAGAATATTTAAAGAAGCAGCTGAGCTTGAAATCGAATGGGCCCGAGAAATCATTGGAAACAAAATCGATGGACTTGATGTGGAGGATGTGGAATCCTATATTTACTTTTACGCGAATGTCCGATGTGCACAACTAAAGAGTGATCGGCCATTTCCTACCTATCGAAAAAACCCTTTGAAATGGATTAAAGCATACGAAGAAGTTGATTTAGGTAAGACCGATTTCTTCGAACAGAAATCGAGACAATACGTAAAAATAAATGTTCAAGATAATGGCTTTGACGACTTATGAAAAAATAAAATTCAAAAATTAGAAGGCATTTGTATTTAAGTTAACGAATCATATATACGTATGATTTATTAATTGATGAAAGGAATGTTCTTCAATGAAACCAATTACGCCTTATTTAACTTTTTACGGAAATGCCAAGGAAGCCGCGTCTTACTATGAACGTATTTTTGATTTAAAGAATGAAGGTATGATGAAGTATAGTGATGGCGATTTCCCAACGCCTCCTGAAGCAAATGACTTACTATTGCACTGTCATTTATCGAATGGAAACTTCGATTTGATGTTAGCTGATTCACATACAGCAGGTGAAGCAGGATCTACAAATGTTGCACTTATGATTGGTTGTGAAACGGAAGAAGAAATACAACGCTTGTATGACGAATTACTAACCGACGGAAGTGCAACGATGGAGCTTCAAGATACATTTTGGGGAGCAAAATATGCAAAAGTAGTCGACAAGTATGGGTATACATGGGATTTGAATTACCAGAAAGCTCAAAACTAGATAATACTTAAACGTTTGTATAAAAGTCTTTAAATAAACAGGTTGTGAAAAACCAGTCGTTTTTCGCTACCTGTTTTTCTGTTTAAATCTATCACCATAATCAGATGCCTACATTAAAAAAAGAAACTGTCTTTAAGTGTATATCACACTTTTTGGACAGTCTCTTCCATGATTACTCTTCATCATTAATGATAACATTTCGACCTTTAAGTTTTAAAATAAGCGGGATAATTAGCCATGCAACTGCCGCTATGATAAATATCAGTGACATTGGTTTCATAACGAAAATGGAGAAGTCTCCATTCGAAATGGTTAATGCTCGACGCATATTGTTTTCAATCATCGGCCCTAAAACAAGAGCCAATACAAGTGGAGCTAAGGGATAATCGTTTTTAGCTAATAAATAACCAAATACACCACAAGCAAGTAAAAGGTACAAATCGAATGTTGTATATTGAACCGCATATACGCCAAAGAAAGAAATCGCAACAATGATCGGTAATAGATACTTCTTAGGTGTCTGTATGATTTTCGCAAAAACTTTCACGAGTGGCATGTTTAATACCAATAACATTAAGTTTCCAATAAACATACTAGCGATTAAACCCCAAGCGACTTCGGGGTGGTCTTCAAATAATAAAGGACCTGGCTGGATGTTGTACATGATGAGTGCACCCATCAGAATAGCCGT
>JAHIWI010000312.1 GCA_018816185.1 Bacillota bacterium | reverse complement strand
TGCACTTCTAATGACAGAGCGATTAAAATTCGTTCAATCTCTTCTTGCTCTTTCATCTTCAATCTTCGAATTTCGTTATTCGCTTGGACTACCGCATCTGGTTCAATAAATAATGTTTGACCTGATGATGATTGATCGTGCACAATTCCACCATAATTACTGCGATATTCTTGTTTAACAGGAATCACATAACGATCATTACGAATCGTCACAATAGAATCTGATAACATTTTAGAGGCATTTTTACCTCTCGTATAGCTTTCAAGTTTCTCCCGTACACGACTTTCTTGGGCTCTCAGCGATTGACGAATCGTTCGAAGTTGCGTACTAGCACTATCAAGGACATGACCATTGTCATCAATACATGCTACGATTTCATGTTCTAAAGCTGTTAATATCGGTATTGCTTGTTTATGTTCAATGAAATATGGGATGGCAATTTCTTTCGATTCTTCTACTGCTTCAAAAAATTGACGTAGAATACGACTCGCTCTAATTGTACTTGCGATTTCCATTAATTCCGTTGGACTTAACATCCCGCCAATTTGAGCTCTCTTTGCGTGACCACGCACGTCAAATATGCCACCCATTGGCACATTGCCTCTTATTCTTAATAAGGCAAGACCTTCATCCATTTCATCTAATAGTCGTGTGACTGTATCTAAATCAACAGAAGGCTCTAATTGATCAAGATGAGAGCGACCTAGTGAGGAAGTACAAAAATAGGCAACTTGTTCTCTAATTTTATCAAATTCTAGTGTTTTCAATGCGCGTTTAGCAATCATCCAAAACACCTCCATTTACTCTTTTATTGGTAGTTATTTTAATTGTTGGACCTGTATTTAATAAATTGTTCTCAAATTGTAATGTTAAAAAAATTTTTTATCAAATCGCTATTTTACTTTAAATAGTCAATCAGTTTTTCGATCGACCAAGTATTAACGATATTTGATTCTTTTAACCAAGCTTTTTGTGCGTATTTGACGCCTGTATCCATAAATCGCAATTGATCAATGCTATGCGCGTCTGTATTAATTGCAATTGGTACCTGTAATTCTTGAGCTTGAACTAAATATTCAGTCGCCAAATCTAATCGATGAGGATTTGCATTTAATTCGAGAATTTTGCCATATTTAGCAGCCCACTCAATTAATTGTGGAACATCTGGATTATAGCCTGCACGTTCACCTACAATTCTACCTGTAGGATGAGCAATCATGTCCACATGTTTATTTTTCATTGCGGTTAACAATCGTTCCATGATCTTTTCTTGTGGTTGACTGAAGCTTGAGTGTATAGACGCAATAACAAAATCAAGTTGTTCGAGTATTTCATCGTCAAAGTCTAGAGATCCATCGGGTAATATGTCCATTTCTGTTCCAGCTAAAATATGAATAGATGGATACTCTTTTCGAAGTTTATGGATTTCTTCCATTTGCTCCATTAGTCGTTCTGCAGATAAACCATTTGCTACACGCAGATAATGTGAATGATCAGTTATGGCTATATGCGTATAGTTCTTTTCAATACATGCCTCAATCATTTCTCGAAGTGAGTGCGCCCCATCAGACCATGTAGTATGCATATGTAAATCAGATGTAATCGCATCTAAGTGTATCAAGGTTTTTAAGTCATCTATTCGATCAAACTCTTTTGAATCTTCTCGAACGGCTGGCGGAAAATAAGGTAGACCGAAATGGCCAAAAAATGCCTCTTCGGATTCAAACGTTAGATTCGTGCCGTCTTCTTGTTCCACACCATATTCACTGATTTTCTTTCCTTGAGATTTGGCAATTTGTCGCAATTTAACATTATGATCTTTAGACCCGGTAAAATGGTGAAGCGCTGTAATAAATGCTTCAGGCTCGACAATTCGAAAATCCACATCAATCAGCTCTTCCAGTTCAATCGTAACGGAAACTTTTGTTTCTCCCGCAGCAATAATTTCTTTTACTGGAAGGAGCTTTAACAATGCTTCTTTAACGTCAGCAGGATGCTTGGTCGAAATAATAAAATCAAGATCCTTACTCGTTTCTTTTACACGTCTAAAGCTCCCTGCAACTGAAAAGCGATCCACCTGTTTTATATTACCAACGATGTCTTCAATTAATAGGACAACTGGATCAAAACGCCAAATCGGTAATCGATCAGGACGTGAATTAAATTGTTCGATTTCTTTCAAAATTTTCTCTTCAGTCTTCGCAGCAAATCCAGCTAAATTTTGTACTTTCCCATCTAAACAAGCTTGTTTTAAAGATTCCATTGAATCAATGCCTAGTTCCTGATACAGCTTTGCAATTTTCTTGCCGCCTAAACCAGACAGTTTTAATAGAGGTAAAAGACTACTTGGAACTGATTCCTCTAATTCAATTAATACGGTTGATTTTCCGGTCTCAAGTAATTCTTCTATAACAGATGCTGTACCTTTTCCTATTCCTTTAAGCTTCGTTACATCATCCATTTCCGCAAGACTTCTTGGGTCCAATTCAAGTGCTTGAGCTGCCTTTCGAAAAGCGGAAACTTTGAATGGGTTTTCACCTTTCAATTCCATATAAAGAGCAATTTTTTCGAACGTACGAATAATTTGTTTTTTATTGATCATAAACAGCCACTCCTTTGATAAAAAGTCGTTGTATTCTTACGGAATTATGAGTGTGTATTTACTCATTAATTTTTATAAGGTTGAGAAGAAAAGCAATCCTTTTTCAAAAAACAACCAGAACAATCATAGTTATTTATCAGTTTAAAAAAACTTCTCTCCTAAGAGAGAAGTCATGAATTTACATAAATGTACCACCATTCTTTAACTGTATCAGATAAAAATGGCGTATTCTCTAATAGATAAGTAGCTAAAACCGAATTGTTCATTAGATTTTGGAATGGAGCAATCGGTAATAACGCGATTACATAAAGTATAATAAAGAGAATAATATACAACTCAATGAATCCTAAAATCGCACCAGCGATTCTACTTACAAATCCTAAGACGGGTAAGTATTTCAAGAAATCAAACATCGAAGCTACTAATTGAAGAGCGAATTTAATAACAAAGAAAATAATAGCAAATGCAATTAGTTGATAAAATGTTTGATCTAAATCCAAACGATCAATAGCTAATGTTAATGTTGAATCCGAATCCACTGTGGGATATGGAATCCAAAGAACAAATTTTTCTGCTAGTGGTTTATAATAGGTATAAGCAACAATGAGAGCAATAATGAATCCAGTCATGTGAATCAATTGGACAATTAAACCTCTTTTAGCTCCAACTACTAAACCTACAATTAATAAGACAAGAATAAGTATATCTAACATGAATTCAACCCTTTAACCTTTTAATTTCTTCTTCTAGTAATTCTACTTGCTCTTTCAATTTCACGTATTCATGGACCGAATTTACGGCTGTAAGAACCGCTAATTTAGCACTGTCTAGTGAGGGGTTATGTGAATTGATTTCGCGCATTTTATCGTCAACCATGGATGCGACTAGTCGCATATGACCTGACGTTTCAGATCCAATCATTTTATACGATTGGCCATATATATCAACAGATATTCGATTTTTATGTAGTTCTGTCAAATTCGACCCTCCCCAACAAAATACTAGTCATTATCATACCATGAAATGGATACACATGTGAATACTGAGACACGAAAGGAATCCTGTCATGACCAATCAAGTTATTCAATTAAACACAAAAAAGTTATCTGAAGTTGCCAATTACTATGATAAACATAAGATTATTCGTTCTGCTCCCGGTGTCGTTTTCGCGGCCAAACTAACAGATACATCCATTACTGGATATAAGTCAGGCAAGGTTTTATTCCAGGGGGCTGGTGCAGAAAGAGAAGCAAATCGTTGGAGTAATGATTTGATAAAACCAAAAGTAAGTTCTGCAAAAGGTGATACTTTACCTCCTGGTTTTTCTCAAACTTCAGTCATTGGATCAGATGAAACAGGAACTGGCGACTTTTTTGGTCCGATGACGGTTGCCGCATGTTTCGTTTCGTCCGATCAAATCGAATTAATCCAAG
>JAHIWI010000311.1 GCA_018816185.1 Bacillota bacterium | reverse complement strand
GTAAACTTTTAATCTAATCCCGTAATTTTTTCACCTAAACCCGTAAACTTTCGATTTAATCCCGTAATTTTATAAGATAACCCCTTAAAACATCAACAGTAAAACACAAAAAAGCCGCACAGCTCATCTAGAACTGTGCGGCTTAAACTATTATTTAGATAAAATATGAATTGGATGTCCCATAACTACTTCAGCAGCTTCCATTGAAATTTCTCCCAATGTAGGATGTGCATGAATCGTCATAGCGATATCTTCAACAGTCATTCCTGCTTCAATTGCTAAACCAAGTTCAGCAATCATGTCTGAAGCACCTTGACCAACGATTTGAGCACCTAACAATAAACCATCTGATTTACGTGAAACTAATTTCACAAAACCATCAGTTGCATTTAATGCTAAAGCACGACCATTTGCACCGAATGGGAATTTCCCAGCCGATACTTCAAAGCCTTCTTTTTTAGCTTGTTCTTCGCTTAGTCCAACTGTTGCTAATTCAGGGTCTGTGAAACACACTGCAGGGATTGCTAAGTAATCCACGACAGATGTTTGACCAGCGATAACTTCAGCTGCTACTTTACCTTCGTAAGAAGCTTTGTGAGCTAACTGAGGTCCTGAAACAACATCACCAATCGCAAAGATGTTTTCGATGCTTGTGCGAACTTGTTTGTCGACTTCGATCAACCCACGTTCACCCATCTTCACGCCGATTTCTTCAAGGCCCATTTCATCTGTGTTTGGACGACGACCGACAGTTACTAACACATAATCAGCTTCGACTTTTTGCTCTTCTCCGCCAGCTTCATAAGTAACCGTTACACCTGAATCAGTTTCTTCAACGCCTTTTGCTGATGCTTTAAGAACAACGTTGACACCTTTTTTCTTCAAGCCTTTTTTAACGATTTGAGTCATTTGTTTTTCGAATCCAGCTAAAATATCGTCGCCACCTTCGATAATTGTTACTTCAGAACCTAGGTTTGCAAAAGCAGTTCCTAATTCAGTTCCGATATAACCTCCACCGATAACTACTAATTTACCTGGAATCTCTTCAAGAGCCAAAGCGCCTGTTGAACTTAATACACGCTTAGTGAACTTGAACGATGGAATTTCAACTGGACGAGAGCCAGTTGCAATAATCGCATGTTTAAATTTGTACGTCTGAGCAGAGTTTTCGTCCATAACACGAACTGTGTTCGCATCTACGAAGTAAGCTTCACCCATTACCATTTCAACTTTGTTCCCTTTTAGTAAGCCTTCAACACCGCCTGTTAATTTCTTAACAACACTGTCTTTGAAAGCTTGTGCTTTAGAGAAGTCAATTTTAACGTCTGTTGCAGTAATACCCATATCATCAGAGTGTTTAGCATGTTCAAAACGGTGACCTACTGAAATCAACGCTTTTGAAGGAATACACCCTACATTTAAACAAACTCCACCTATATGTTCTTTTTCAACAATTATAACTTTTTGTCCTGTTTGTGCTGCGCGGATTGCCGCAACATATCCGCCAGGGCCTGACCCAATGACGAGCGTATCTGTTTCAATCGGGAAATCTCCAACTACCATAGTTTTACGCCTCCATTAATAAAAGTTCTGGATTGCTAAGCAAACGTTTAATGTTATTTAAAGCATGCTGAGCAGTCGCACCGTCGATCATTCGATGATCAAAGCTCAATGATAATGCTAACACAGGAGCTGCTACAATTTCACCATTTTTAATTACTGGTTTTTCAGCAATACGTCCAATACCTAATATTGCAACCTCAGGATGATTGATAACTGGTGTAAACCATTGACCACCTGCTGAACCGATGTTCGTGATTGAACATGAAGCACCTTTCATTTCTGAAGGTGATAATTTGCCATCACGTGCTTTTCCAGCAAGTGTATTAATTTCATCTGAAATCGCAAATACAGATTTACGATCCGCATGTTTAATAACTGGAACAAGCAATCCTTTTTCCGTATCAGCTGCAATACCAATGTTAAAGTAATGCTTCTGAATAATTTCTCCTGCTTCATCGTCTAATGAACGGTTAAAGTCAGGGAAATCACGTAATGTACTAACTAAAGCTTTAACAACATAAGGTAAGTACGTCAATTTAACATTTTTTTCAGCTGCTAAATCTTTGAACTTCTTACGATGAGCCACTAATTCAGTTACATCAACTTCATCCATTAACGTTACGTGTGGAGCTGTATGTTTAGAATGAACCATTGCTTTTGCAATCGCTTTACGAATACCTGACATTTTCTCACGTGTTTCAGGGAATTCGCCTTCAAGGGCAGGTGCAGCAACTTTCGTTTCTTTGCCTGCGTTTTCTTCTTGAGCAGCTTCGTTAGTTTCTGTAGACTGTTGTTCTGCTTCAGAAGAAGAATCAGCTTGTCCGCCATTCATGAACGCTTCTATATCTTCTTTCATCACTCGACCATTTTTCCCTGAACCATTCACCTGAGAAATTTCTACTTCATTATCACGAGCAAATTTACGAACTGATGGCATTGCAATCACACGGCCATTAGGATCTTTCTCTTGTTTTGAAGTTGTTTGTTCAGTTTTAGGAGCAGCTTTTGTTGCTTCAGTCGGTTCTTGTTCTTTTGAATCTTTTTTCGGTTCTTCTTTTGTTTCTTCTTTATCTACATCTTGACCCGCTTCAGCTGTTGCTTGAACTTGAGCTTCAGTTTTCTCATCTGCTTTTGGCTCATCTTCATGGTCACCTTTAAATTTAAGGTCTTCATAACCAGGAGCATCAATTCGAATTAATGTTTGACCTACTGTTGCTACCGTTCCTTCTTCAACAAGAACTTCTTCCACTTTACCAGCAACTGGCGATGGAATTTCAACAACTGCTTTGTCATTTTGGACTTCACATAAAATGTCGTCCTCACCAATGGTATCGCCTGCTTTTACAAACCACTTGACGATTTCACCTTCGTGTATGCCTTCACCGATATCCGGTAAACGAAATTCAAATGCCATTTAATTCACCCTTTCTTTTGTGAGTGTTTATTAGAACGTTAAAACTTTTTTAGCTGTAAATACAATATCTTTCGAATTTGGTAACCAAACCGTTTCCGCTTGAGAGAACGGGAAGATTGTATCTGGAGCTGTTACACGTAAAACTGGTGCTTCTAAACTTAAAATAGCACGTTCATTAATTTCAGATACTACGTTTGCAGCAATACCCGCTTGTTTTTGTGCTTCTTGAACCACAATTGCACGACCTGTTTTTTCAACAGAGGCAATAATTGTTTTAATATCTAAAGGTTGAACTGTTCTTAAATCGATTACTTCAACCGAGAAACCTTCTTTTTCAAGTTCTTCTGCTGCTTTAAGACTATCGTGAACCATTGCACCGTAAGTGATGATTGATAAGTCTGTTCCTTCACGTTTAATAGCAGCTTCACCTAAAGGAATTGTATATTCTTCTTCCGGAACATCTTCACGGAATGAACGGTATAATTTCATATGCTCAAGGAAAATAACTGGGTCATTATCACGAATAGATGAAATTAATAAACCTTTTGCGTCATATGGTGATGAAGGAATGACTACTTTTAAACCAGGTTGAGCAGCCATTAAACCTTCAAGACTGTCTGCATGCATTTCAGGTGTATGAACACCACCACCAAAAGGTGAACGAATTGTAACTGGTGCATGGTACTTACCACCACTACGGAATCGCATGCGTGCTAATTGTCCACTAATTGAATCCATTACTTCAAAAACAAACCCGAAGAATTGAATTTCTGGAACAGGACGATATCCTTCTAGTGAAAGACCTACCGCTAATCCACCAATACCTGATTCTGCAAGAGGTGTATCAAAAACGCGGTCTTCCCCAAATTCTTTTTGTAAACCTTCAGTTGCACGGAAAACTCCTCCGTTATTACCTACGTCTTCACCGAAGACGAGGACGTTTTCATCATTTTTAAGCTCTGTACGGAGTGCGTCCGTAATTGCTTGAATCATCGTCATTTGTGCCATCGGTTACTTCGACTCCTTCTCTTTGTAAAGT
>JAHIWI010000310.1 GCA_018816185.1 Bacillota bacterium | reverse complement strand
GCTTTCTTTATTTGCAGAGAAAGATAATCCATTCCAAAACCCTTCAGTGGGGATTGAGGTGGATGGCACTTCTTACCCAATAATGCACAGGTACCTTTTTGTGACCAATTTTGGCGTAAGAGGATCGACGTCGGCTAAATCAAATATATAATTAGATTAAAAGTTTGCTGTTCTTATTCAACAAACGCAGCAGGTTAGAAAAAAGGGTACTTACATGTTGATGTACAAAATAAATATGGATAGGATAAAAAATGAAATTCAGACATTGAACAGACATTCAATAGTGACAAATTATATTTGTAGGGAGCTAAATCGATGATCGGAATAAGTATAGCAACGAAGTGGGAATATGAAGCGTCATTGGAATATTTCGGTATAAAAGATAATGAACGCTTTGGTTATCCTTATGGTGAGTATTTCATAAAAACAATTGATGATACCGAACTTGTTTTTTATAGTACAGGTGTAAGAAAAGTAAATGGTGTCGGTGGTAATCAGTATATGATTACTAAATTTAATTTAACTAAAGTAATCGTTGCTGGAACTTGTGCAGGAATAGATGATAAGTTCAGTAATTTAGATATTTTTGTACCCGATAAAGCCGTTCAATATGATTGCACAGTAAAAGAAGTCGAGCCTCTTATTAAACAATCCTTCATAGTAGATATTGATTTATCCCAATATGGAAATGATTTTTATACTGGAACAATTGGCACCGCCGATAAAGCCGTAGTTATGTGGAAGGACTATTTAGAACTTATAGAAAACGACATAACAATAGCCGATACAGAAGCGGGTGCAATTGCTTATATCTGTAAGAAGAATGATGTTGAATGCATTATTATTAAAGGGATATCTGATTTTCCAACAGATGAAAAAAACTCTGATAAATTCGAATCGAACATTGAACAAATTAATGTTTATTTAGAAAATACACCTAAAGTTATGAACAAAATATTTGGCGAATATCTAAAAAGATTTATTTAAAAAACTGTTACTGAAGTAAAAGGTTGCGATTATATAGATTGAAGTTCTGTCCAATTACAATCAATAAAAATACTAAGAGCACTGTGATTTGCTAAGGGGTTCTCTTCAGTGGTGCAAAACTTTAAAACACAACACTGTACTGCACCCCGAAAGTTAGACCACCAAATCTAACTTTTGAGGTGTTTTTTTTTGGTCAAATATGATGAAGTATTCAAGCAAAAAGTTGTTCACGCATATTTAGCTGGTGAAGGTGGCTATGCTGCCCTCGCTACTAGATTTGGAGTTCCAAGTAAAACGAATATAAGAAAATGGGTCAGTGCGTTTCGAGAACTTGGGAAACAGGGCTTGGTTACTAAAGAAGTAAATGCGAGTTATACTGTTCAATTTAAATTGGATGTCCTAAACTATAAGTTAAGAACAAGAGATTCCTGTGATAGTGTTGTTCAACAATCGGGCCATATTATAAACAACATTTTTTTAGGGGTAGCTTCAGAAAAGATTCAGATTTCGCCGACAAGGCCAGCAAGTATAAAAGCTACTGCACCAACTATTAGTGCCATTTGTATAAAAAGCTGTATAAACAAAATTCCTCGCGAAAAGGCACGAACGTTTATACGTTTGTGCCTTTCTGGTGTATTCCCGAACTCTTATTTGGGATCGTTAATTGAGTTTATTTTGTATGTTTATACAAAAATGAAATTCCTTTTAAATCACATTTATAAGTCGATTTCCATAAATACACTGTTTGGGTCATCCGTATAGTCGTAAAAAGGGTTACAGTATTTGAACCCAAAACTTTCGTATAGACGGTGAGCTGGTTTGAATGCATCCATTGAGCCTGTTTCTAGACTTAATTTTGTGTAACCCCGTCTTTTGGCTTCATTAATAATATGTTTTAAAATATCTCTAGCTACACCTTTTCTCAAATGTGTCTCTGCAGTTCTCATGGACTTTACTTCTCCATGCTTTGGTGTTAATTCCTTTAAAGCTCCACACCCCATAATGCCATTAATATCCCACGCACTATAAAAAGTAACATTATCTTGTTTTAGTGCTGCAACATTTAAAGCATGTATACTCTCAACAGGCGAGTTTTCAGCCATACCAGCTAAGTGTGTATTAATAAGTTCCTGTGTGCGAATATCTGTTAAGTTATCTATTTTTATTTCCATAATCATCCTCCTTTATTTTATTATAAATAAAAAAGATAATTAAGAAACGAACAGTTTAAATAAGGAGGTTATGTTCCTAAAGTGTTATTTGGGATCGTTATTCGCTATCCCTCCACAATCGGGAGCGATTGTTCAACATGACTAGTCGCTACTCTCTATATAAGGTAAGGGAAGTATAATAAGTGTTTTATGGAAGGAGAACCAATATGGAAATAGATCGAATAGCGAATGCTTTGTCTAAATCCTGGTCTGTAAAATCAAGTACAAAATGGTGCAAGGATAATCCCTCGGCGGGGCAATGCGGAGTTACTGCTTTAGTTGTAAATGATTTATTGGGCGGTGAAATAAAAAAAACTAAACTACCTGATGGGTGGCACTTTTATAATTTTATTAAAAACAAAAGATATGATTTCACAGCTTCTCAATTTAGAGAAGGAATTTTATATATGGACATTCCCTCTAATAGAAATGAAGCATATGCAGATACTAATGAAGGGCAGTACACCTATTTAAAACAAAAAGTTTTAGATTCCATCTTCAACTCCCATGAAAGAATGTAATATTCTTTCATGATCTGTGGTGTAGCAATTATTT
>JAHIWI010000309.1 GCA_018816185.1 Bacillota bacterium | reverse complement strand
GAAGAGTACCCAGTCGATTTAAGTCAAAAATGTTGGGACAATAAAATGCGAAATATTCAAGAGGTCAAAGAAATCGTCGATAACATGAATTTCGCTTAAGGAGGAAAACCAATGCCAACTTTACAGCAAGAAATTATAGAAGAGTTGAAAGTAAAACCTGTCATCAATCCAAAAGAAGAAATTCGTCGCACGATTGATTTTTTAAAATCTTATATGAAAAAACATACTTTTTTAAAGTCCATGGTTCTTGGCATCTCAGGTGGACAAGATTCTACCTTAGGAGGAAAACTGGCTCAGATGGCTGTTGATGAACTGAATGAAGAATCAGGCAATGACACGTATTCATTTATTGCGGTTCGTTTACCATACGGCGTGCAGTTTGATGAAGATGATTGTCAAGATGCATTGAATTTTATTCAACCTACAAAAATCTATACAGTTAATATTAAAGATGCTGTTGACGCTAGTAAAAAAGCGTTGGACTTATCAGGCATTACATTAACCGACTTTGCAAAAGGAAATGAAAAAGCCCGTGAACGTATGAAGGTTCAATACTCGATTGCTGCTATGCATAACGGTGTAGTTCTGGGTACAGATCACGCAGCTGAAGCCATTACTGGTTTTTACACAAAATTTGGAGATGGCGCAGCAGACTTAGTTCCGCTTTTCCGTTTGAATAAAAGACAAGGCAAAGAACTCTTAAAGGTATTGGATTGTCCTGAACACTTATATATGAAAATACCAACTGCTGACTTAGAAGAGGATCGTCCTGCAGTGCCCGATGAAATTGCATTAGGCGTAACCTATGATCATATTGATGATTATTTAGAAGGAAAAGAAATTCCATCTGAACCTCGTGAAAAAATAGAAGGTTACTTCAACCGTACGAAACATAAACGAAACTTACCAATCACGGTATTTGATGATTTTTGGAAATAAGTTTGCAAATATACCAAGCTAAATAAATAAGTAACTTATAAAACAGGCGGAGAGAAATGATTGATTCTCTCTGCTTGTTTTTTTGTTTTCGCCAGTAATTTTTACTATATAGAGTATTTTTTCTGACCAGCAGATTGAGATTTCGGATATCAGTATTTGAAAAACAAAGCTTGAACCAGTTGAGTAAATTTGTTTTTTAAATATGTACTTAATGATTGGACTCGATAAGGCATAATTATGGACTTCTATGAAGAATGAACAGGAGGAAAAGTATGAAACAAGTCCTTGCTTTTAATATCGGTGCGGGAAAATATATGATTTCGTCTACACCAATTCTTTTATGCTTGGAGTGCAGGCGCGTGATAAATATCTGCTCCTGCATCGCTACGCTAACTTCGGCGCAAAGAATAAGACCAAATTACTTTTGGTCTTATTCTTTCCTGCGGGAACAGCGCGAGCTGAAGACCCTGCAACGAGCGAAGGGAGTGAAGCGGCTGAAGCCGTGCCCGCGGAAAGCAAGTGCCGAAACGGAAAGCAAACTCATAGCATCGTGCTACCCCTATTATTATGAAAAATAAACAGGAAAACTGTTGACTAATGGTAAGAATGCGTCCGCAGCAGTGGAAATCAGTTACTACTTTTTCTAGGTCTTAAGAAGTTGTCTTATAGGAAAAATTTAGGTATGATTAATTTACATTGTGACAATTTTCTAATAAATGCAATAGTTCAGCAAGACAACTGGGGGAAAAATAGAGATGAACAATCAACAGAAATTACAGCTAATAGTAGATAATATCGAAAAAGTAATGATCGGTAAAAGAAATATTGCTGAGTTAAGTGTTGTGGCATTAGTAGCACAGGGCCATGTTCTTTTAGAAGACGTTCCTGGCGTCGGGAAAACAATGATGGTGCGAGCACTAGCTAAATCAGTAGGTGCACAATTCAAACGAATTCAATTCACACCTGACTTATTGCCTTCCGATGTTATTGGTGTATCGATTTATAACCCGAAAGATATGCAATTTGAGTTCCGTCCCGGACCGATTATGGGGAATATCGTCTTAGCCGATGAAATTAACCGTACATCTCCGAAAACACAATCCGCTCTTTTAGAG
>JAHIWI010000308.1 GCA_018816185.1 Bacillota bacterium | reverse complement strand
TGAAGAAACCTTGACGATGTCAAACCAAGCACAATTCCACCCAGTGAAATATGTAGCTGCATTAGTGGAAGAAGCTAAAAAGTTAGGTGTCACATTTTATGAAAACACGAGAGCAATGAAGGTTAAAAATGGAGATACAGTAACCGTAACATTAAAAAACGGATATGAAATGGAAGCAAAACAACTGTTAGTGACCAGTCACTTTCCTTTTAATGATGAAGACGGATTATATTTTTCAAGACTAGCTCCCCACAGATCATATGTCGTTTGTGCAAAAGTGACAGAAACTAAGATAAATGGCATGTATATCAATGTAGAAAAACCCACTCGTTCTATTCGAACTGCTCAAGGACCTCAGGGAGAGACCTACCTTTTAGTTGGTGGTGAAGGACACAAAACGGGACAAAACAAAATTGAAACAAGTAAATCTTACGAAACATTAGCCAACTTTGCTAAACAAAATTTTGCTGTCGAGTCCATTGACTATCATTGGTCAGCTCAAGATTTAGCTCCACTGGATCAGGTGCCTTATATCGGAAAAGCCATGACCGGAATGTCCAACATCTTCGTTGCTACTGGTTTTGATAAATGGGGAATGACAAATGGGACAAACGCAGCCTATTTGTTGAAAGACTTGTGTTTGAATAAACCAAATCCATATCAAGAATTATTTGATCCAACCCGCTCGAAATTAAAACCGGAAGATGCGAAGAATTTTATAAAAGAAAATTCAAATGTTGCAAAAGAGTTAATCAAAGGGAAAGTCACTAGACCTTTTAACATGTTAGAAGAGCTACAAATCGATGAAGGTAAAATCGTGATGATTGATCATCACAAAACCGGTGCATATAAAGATCATCAAGGAAAAGTTCACTTGGTGAAACCGACGTGTACACATATGGGGTGTGACGTAAATTGGAATGATGCCGAGCGCTCTTGGGATTGTCCATGTCATGGATCACGTTTTTCATATACAGGGGAAGTACTCGAAGGTCCAGCAGTCGAACCTCTTCATGTACAGCATATTAATGAGGAAGATAAGTAAGTTTAGTGAAAGCGTCCTAATGGGCGCTTTTTATTTTGGGCAAAAAAAGAGGATAGGCAGGCCCTATCCCAAAAAGTAAATACTAATTTGACGTTAAAACTGAATCACATCAGGACTGATGTACTTCATGACAACTGGCAAATAGCGACAACAGACTGAAAAAATAGAAAAACATCCATATACGATGATTGTTATAAAAAAAGTGATTGTAACTACTTGTATCGGTTTGGGCAAACCATGATTTCGTTGAAGTAATACAAGTGCTATCACTAGTATGACAATCATCAAGATGATTATTTTCATATTCCTTCCCCTTATCGTCGGAAATCTAGTTGCACGGTTGTGAATACCGTTCACTCTTATAATAGTACTAGATAAGATGCGACAAAATTCGCTAAAATGTTGGGAATGTTTTCACATTTGACCATGAAAAATCGACGATTTAAAAATAAAATTTCCTAAGCATTCTTTTGTTTAGTTAGCAGCGTTCATATAGTAATATGATGGTAATAGATTACAACATAAGGAGTGCCACGGATGCAGAATTTAGGACAAGTGATAAAGTTAGAAAGATTAAAACGAAATATGAAGCAAATCACGTTGGCACAAGGCATTTGCACGCCTTCCTACTTAAGCAAAATTGAAAATAATTCCATTATACCTAGCCAAGAAGTCATGGATTTATTACTTGAAAGACTCGAACTTACGATTGCTCAAAAAAGTCATGGAGATGATCAAAGCTACCTGGATGACGTAAATAAGATCTATTTTGAAGCTGTTATGAATAAAGATCGTGCCTTTATTCAAGAAAAGTTGCAGGAATTAAACGAAGAACAGTATCTCTTTCATGAAGTTTCAAATTATTACACCCATCAATTAATTCTTTTACGGATGTCCTTAATCTTGCCTGATACACAAGCAAATAAGTTTAATCCCACTGCCCCATTAGCTGACCTTGTGACTGATTTTACCGATTATCAGTCTTTTTTATATTACGTAAACGCTGGGATTTTTTATTCTCAACAAAATAATCATGCGGATTCATTAGAAGCTTTTGAAAAAGCGATTGAGTATTATCACCTTATTAATCTTGAACCATGGGAAGAGGCAGATTTTAACTACTTGCT
>JAHIWI010000307.1 GCA_018816185.1 Bacillota bacterium | reverse complement strand
CAAGAAGTAGATGTGCTAGGCCCTCTTGGTAACGGATTTCCTCTCGATCAAGCGAGTGATGGAGAACATGTTTTATTAATAGGTGGAGGAATCGGTGTTCCTCCCTTATATGAATTATCAAAAAGACTAGTGGATGTGGGTGTTAAACCCATTCATATCCTTGGTTTCCAATCAGCTGATGTGGTTTTTTATGAAAATGAATTCAAAGAATTAGGCGAAACACATATCGTAACGGTTGACGGAAGTTTAGGACATCAAGGTTTCGTCACGAACGTATTGGATTCTATTGCCGAGGAAGTGTCTACTTACTATGCTTGTGGACCAACGGCTATGCTAGGAGCTTTGCAAAATGCCTTGCCTGATACAAAAGGATTCTTATCCTACGAAGAAAGAATGGGATGCGGTTTAGGAGCTTGCTTTGCTTGTGTATGTAAAACGACAGAAGCTGTTGAAGTAGACTACGTAAAAGTTTGTTCTGACGGTCCCGTATTTCCAGCAGGGGTGGTGCAATTATGAATCGTTTAGCTGTTGAATTACCAGGACTGTCATTAAAAAATCCGATTATGCCAGCCTCTGGTTGCTTTGGATTTGGTAAAGAGTATGCGAAATTATACGACCTTTCTAAACTTGGCGCAATCATGATTAAAGCAACAACGTTAGAAACTCGCTTAGGAAACCCGACTCCTCGAGTTGCTGAAACAGCGGCAGGCATGTTAAACGCCATAGGACTTCAAAATCCAGGCTTAGAAAAAGTAATAGCTGAAGAACTTACATGGCTCGAGCAGTATGATGTGCCCATTATCGCGAATGTTGCGGGTACTTTGACAGAAGACTATGTTGAAGTTGCGAAATACATTTCAAAATCAAAAAATGTAAAAGCACTCGAGTTAAATATTTCTTGTCCGAATGTAAAATGTGGTGGAATTACCTTTGGAACTGATGCTGCAATTGCTGCTGAGCTAACAGCGGCAGTAAAAGCTGTTTCTGAGGTGCCAGTCTACGTGAAACTATCTCCTAACGTAACGGATATAGGCGAAATTGCTCGAGCAGTAGAAGCAGCTGGAGCTGACGGAATAACAATGATCAATACGCTTATTGGCATGCGATTAGACACAAGAACTGGCAAACCAGTCATTGCAAATGGCACTGGAGGGTTATCTGGACCTGCAGTAAAACCAGTAGCACTTCGAATGGTGTATGAAGTCGCAAAACAAGTGTCTATTCCGATTATTGGAATGGGAGGCATTACAACAGTGGATGATGTAATCGATTTTATGTCAGCAGGTGCAAGTGCTGTCGCAGTAGGGACAGCAAATTTCGTGGATCCATTCGTATGTCCAAACATAATCGATCAATTACCAGAGAAACTAGATTGGTTAGGATATCAAAATGTAACTGAACTTACAGGGAGGAGTCATCGATGAATCAAACTCCTATTATTGCATTAGACTTTTCAACCAAAGAAGACGTACAACAATTTTTATCGAACTTTAACGAAAAACTTTTTGTGAAAATTGGTATGGAGCTTTATTTACAAGTAGGTCCATCCATCGTTACAGAACTAAAAGAGCAAGGCCATGATGTTTTTTTAGACTTAAAACTACATGACATTCCGAACACAGTGAAATCGGCAATGCGCGGATTAGCACAACTTGGTGCGGATCTTGTCAATGTCCATGCAGCAGGTGGTTTGAAAATGATGGAATCTGCAGTTGAAGGATTAGAAGCAGGCACCCCAGCTGGTTTGAGACGTCCACAAATTATAGGGGTAACTCAATTAACCTCAACGTCTGAACAACAAGTAAGAAATGAACAAAAGATAAACCTTTCACTAAAAGAATCGGTTCTGAACTATTCGGAATTAGCGAAACAAGCTCGATTAGATGGCGTAGTTTGCTCGGTGCTAGAAGCATCATCTATTAAACAAGTATGCGGCGAAGATTTTCTTTGCGTAACTCCAGGTATTCGATTAGAAGGCGGAGATACGCACGATCAGACGCGAATAGCGACGCCAGATGGAGCTAGAAATGCAGGCTCATCACTAATAGTAGTTGGACGTGCCATTACACAATCGGCAAATCCAGTTGAAACTTACGAGATCGTCAAACGATTATGGGAGGTTAAATAATGAAAAGTCAACAACATGAAATCGCACATGCATTGTTATCAATCGGAGCGGTAGAGTTACGCCCAAATGATCCATTTACATGGGCATCAGGAATAAAATCACCTATTTATTGCGATAATCGGTTAACCATGTCGAGTCCAGTCGTGAGAAAACAAATCGCAGTGGCATTGGCAAGAAGTATCGAAGATGCTTTCCCTGAAACTGAAGTAGTGGCTGGGACAGCGACAGCGGGTATTCCTCATGCGGCTTGGGTGAGTGATGTGCTGAACTTGCCAATGGTCTATGTACGTTCAAAAGCCAAGGAACATGGTCGAGGGAATCAAATTGAAGGTAAGTTATCTAAGGGTCAAAAAGTTGTTGTGATTGAAGATTTAATATCTACGGGCGGAAGTAGTATTGAAGCGGTGAAGGCTTTAAGAGAACAAGGATGCGAGGTTTTAGGCGTCGTATGTATTTTTACATATCATTTAAAACGTGCAGACGACATGTTTGAAGAGCAAGGCATTCCGTATGTCAGTCTTACAAATTTTGATGCATTAATTGAAGTGGCTACTCTTGAAAAGAAAATTAGTGATGATGACAAACCTCAACTTAATGAATGGCATGAAAAACTAAAGTCAGCACAGCTATAAAAAGGAT
>JAHIWI010000306.1 GCA_018816185.1 Bacillota bacterium | reverse complement strand
TAAAGCAAGTAAATTCGTTTGTTCGGTAATTGCTTGGATCGACTGAGCAAGCTCATTTGTTTTTGATATATTCTCCGTTAACGTGTCGAATGACGCATGCAAATTGTCTAAGAACCCTTGCACTTCAAACATTCCTTCACGCAAAGCTTGTACAACTTGTTGCGAAATGTCGGTCTCTTTTTGTAAATGAAGAGCGTTTGAACTCATCTCAGAAGTTTCTTTTTTTAAATCCTCCACCGCACTTTGCGTTCTTCTCGCTTTTTCAGCAATCGAAGAAATTTGAACCGTTTGTTGTTCAGATGCGGCTGTTACATGGTCTACCACGCGAAGAAGATCTTGCTGTGAATGCTGGTGTTGATTCGCCGTGTACTCCATATCAGCTAAGTTCGTTGAAAGCTTTTCAACACCCGTATTTAATACTGATCGTTTCTCTTCTTCCTCATGAGCACGAATAGCGAGCTCTAGTGAGACAGACTCCACCTGTGCAGAAAGTTTCTTCGACTGACGAATTTGAAGGAATAAAGCAAAACACATCAAAACGAGCACAAGAATGAGCGTCGATTTACTCGATGCAATTTGTTCCTGATAAGGATATTGCGTGATGAATACCAATATGACCCCTAGCGATAAGACTGCTCCATATCCCATTAAGGCAAGTGAAGCATGAACACTCGCTAGACCGGCGATAAAAAACGCAATCCCTGCGGAAGCAATGGAAGGATCCCCAATTAAACCATTAAAAAGCGTCGCACCCGTCATGACCGCTAAAACCAACCAAGGAAATGCTACACCAAAAACACCTACCTTACGAGACAACAAATAAAACAAAATCGTCAAAGTAAATGGAACGGCCATCGAAACCGTCTTAATCATCCCTTGTTCTGTTAACCAATACACCAAAGTGCCAAGCAACCCTGAAATTCCATACGCAATAAACATAATCGTATTCTTATTCGCAAAATCCTTCTTACGCATTTCGTGAACATTCAACATGTCTTTCCCCCTAAAACTCTCTATAATTCAAAAGTATCACAAAATTCTAAATATGCTATAAGTATTTTGACAATTATTGTTGAATATTGGAGATTAATAGAGGAACATTTTCATTGAACCAACTTTAATAAGCTGGATATAGCGTTTGGTGAACAACCTGTTGTTTCTCTTGAGACTTTTCAAATAAACCATCCATCGTTTCAGAAGAGAAAACTACTTCTAGAAAGCCGCGAATAGCAGACAAAGTGTAATCATCCATTTTAAATAAAGCCAGTAGGTCGGCTTTCACTTCAATCCCCTGGTTAAAAGCAACAAATATATCACGGAGAATAAGATCGTCCTCTGTTTTAGAGTAATCGGAGAAACTAGCTATTAATTATTCGAAACCTTCATTGATAGACGCTAATTACTCTTTTTAGTGATGGAGTACATCTAATTGTTCTTCAGTTAAGGTGGTTATAGAATGGTTTCCTACTAAAAAGGCCGACCCAAGCAAAAGCTCGATGCCGGTCTAAAGATTACTTTTTCTTATCGTAAAAAGTGCCATCACGGAACACTTGTGAATATGGATCCATATAGGCATTTGAAGAATCCACTTTCTTTTGATGTTCGGAAATGTCTAAACGGATATCTTTTGATAATAGAGCTAATTTAATTTGCAATTCTTTTTCTAACAAAATAAGTTCTTTACCAAATTCATGTTCTTCCTTTGAAAATGGAGGTTGAATGGAGTGCTGAAGTTGATCGCGCTCAGTTATCAACTTTTCTACATGTTCAATCGTAGTATCACGTTGATCTTCTGCACGCTGATCTAATACGGATAACAATGACATTGTAGCGGTTTGCCATTGCGATAAACTCGGACGAATCATACCTCGCCAGGTTTTCCATATTGTTTTTGACGATTGATTTGAATGACTTGCTTCCAAGTATCACGGAATTCAGTCGTGTAACCAATTACTTCTTCTACGATACTCGCATCGTTTTTCACATTGGCTTCTATTAAACGATTGTTCATATACTCGTACAAATTGAACATTGATTCAGATACAGGGATAGATTGATCCAGAGTAACCATGAACTCACGAATAATCGCTTGTGCTTTTTGAATATTCGTATTACGCAATTCGATGTTATTTGTTTGAATTCCTTTTTTTGCTTGATTCAAAAATTTTAAACAACCATTGTATAACATTAATGTTAATTCACCGGGGGTTGATTGAGTTACGCTATTTTGTTGGTACGATTGGTATGGATTTGAAACAGCCATGAGAACACTCCTTTATAAAACTTTTTGAAAATAATTACTAGGATTAACCGAATGAATTCATTAAATAAGCAGATTGTTGGTTCGCTTTTTGAATCGCAGACTCCATAGCACCAAATTGACGGTAATATCTATTTTCAACCATTTTTAAGCGATCTTCAAATCGATTGATTTGACTATCAAAACTTTTTAAAATCCTGCCAAGAGCAAAATTGTTATTTACTGATCCAACTGCACCAGCTTTTTCTGTTATTTTATTACGACTTTCAGCGATAGCGCTTCGGAATCTAACTGCTAATCCCTTGTCTGCCTCAGTTGTGCCTGGTTTTGCGAAAACCTCATATACTTTATTCGGGTCCGTATTAATAGCTTCTCTTAACTTAGTTTCATCAATGATAAGTTTACCGTTATCTAAATAGTTTTTAGAAGGAGAGATTCCGATCTCACTAAGTCTTATTGAACCCGAAGTTCCTTCAACAGATCCATTAAATGCTTTACGCATTTTTTCTAGCATACTCGTTAATATAGGTTCATTTTTGAGAGTACCACTCTTAGCTTTTTCTTCCCAAAGCTCAATTTCCTTTTCTTTCATATCTTCTTTTTGTTCAGTAGATAGAGGTTTAAAGTCACGATATATAGGTTCACGAATCTTTGTATTCAATTCTTCAATCATTTTGTTGTAATCATTAATGAAATTAACAACGGAACTAACAACTTTATCTGTGTCAGGTGAAGAACTAAAAGTAACAGGACTTGCAGTAACTTGCTTTAGTGTAATTTCAAATCCATTAATTAGAAAATTATTTGAAGACCGCTCAGTAGTTAACCCATTAAACGTAAATTCTGCATTGACTCCAGCTTTTCCATTTACCCCTGCAGAGATGTTATCAGCATCAAGTTTAAAAAAGGTAGCAAGATCGCCATTTACAATTATTTCAGAAGAGTCTTTTGCATCTCCTGAATTTTTTGCAGTTACTGCAATCTTCCCTGTGAATGAGTCGTAAAATGCACTTACTCCTGATTCACTATTAATCTTTTTCAATACAGTTTCCAGAGAATCTACAGCCGGATCAAATGTTATTGTTTTTGCCTCGGCTGGCATGTTACCATCAGCACCGATTGAGTTGATTGTTATTGATCCGGTACCTGTAAATCCTAATTCATTCATTGTTTTTTTTGTGTCAAAACCAATTGCCGTGTCCATACGATCATTACTTTGCATTGTTGCCTGAGAAGCTAATCTAGTTACTGATATCGTTCCAGAAAACTCTGATGTAGCATTTACACTTTTCAAACTAACTGCATCTGGTGAAGACACACTCACTGTCTTTGCCAAAAAAGTAGACTGTTTCATGATTGTATCGAATGTTTTATTGCTCATATCATTTAACTGACGATTAATAGTACGGTAATCATCACGTTGCCATTCCATATATTGTTTACGCTGAAAAATTTTATCTAACGGCATTCTATGAGCTTTCATCATATCATTTATCATTGTTTCAGTATCTAATCCACTTGCTAACCCTGTAATACGCATAAACTCACCTAATTTCTAAATTTTATGGTCAACCATAAGTCCAAGAAAATCTCTCATTGCAGCATAAATATCCATCAACTTTTTTGAAGGAATTTCCTTAACTAATTCATTCGTTTTTGAATCGACAATTGTCACATAGTACTCTTTTAGTTCTTCATGAAATTGAAAACGTAAATTAGTATTAGTTGTTTCCATAAAACGATTAATACTTTCAGTCATCTTTTTCGCTTTTTCAGCGGGAAGAGGATTTTGATCTTCCTCTTTTTGGAGTAAAGAAGGTTTGTAATCTTCTATAATTGTTTTGGGAACAAGTTTTTCAGATGCTTCATTCGTGGAAGAAACTTGACTACTATTTGAAGCTATAAATGGAATTGATTCAGCTATACGATTAACCATTAAAGACAATCCTCCTTATATATACTATCTTATTATCTATATCGGATAATTTTTGAAATGCTTTAATTTTAATGTATTTAATTATTTTTAAAATTCTACATGTAAAGAGAAATATAAGAAAAGTTAGTAAATCATTTACTTTACTCAATGAAGTAAGTCCCTACGAAGTGATAGTTGAAAGAAAAACAAAAAAACACGGCCGATTTCTCGGACCGTGTTTTAAAGTTATAATTAACGAAGTAATTGTAGTACGCCTTGTGGTTGTTGGTTAGCTTGAGCCAACATAGCTTGAGCTGCTTGAGCAAGGATCGAGTTTTTAGTTTGCTCCATCATTTCTTTTGCCATATCAACGTCACGTACACGAGATTCAGCTGCAGTCAAGTTTTCTGAAGCGTTACTTAAGTTATTAATTGTATGTTCCAAACGGTTTTGAAGTGCTCCAAGGTATGAACGTCCAGAAGAAATAGATTCGATTTCAGTTTGAACTGCAGTGATAGCACCATCAGCACCAGCTTGGGTTGAAATATCTAAAGCAGCAACGTTAGTATGAGCAGTAGTTACATTAACACCAGCAGTAGTAAAATCGATAGTAATTACTTGTGCAGCATCTGCACCAACATGAATTTTACCATTTGCATCTGTTCCATCTAAAAGTTGTTTTGTATTAAAAGTAGTATTATCTTTGATTCTTTCAATTTCTGATGAAAGTTGAGCAAACTCGTCTTGTAAAGCTGTGCGGTCAGCAGCAACGTTTGTATCATTCGCAGATTGAACAGCAAGTTCACGTTGACGTTGAAGAATAGAATGTACTTCATTAAGTCCACCTTCAGCAGTTTGGATCAAAGAGATACCATCTTGAGCGTTACGTGATGCTTGATCTAAGCCGCGAATTTGTCCACGCATTTTTTCAGAAATTGCTAATCCAGCTGCGTCATCTCCAGCACGGTTGATACGAAGACCTGAAGATAATTTTTCCATAGATTTAGACTGTGCATTAGTTGCACTGTTTAATTGACGGTGTGTGTTAAGAGCTGCGATATTGTGATTAATTCTCATTTTTGTTTTCCTCCTTGAATGTGTGTTGCTCACGTCCTTGTGAGCAGATATGTAACTGGTAGAGACCGAGTCGGCCGAACCCCGTGTTCTACTGTTACAATAATAGTATCGGTGTTAGTTTAGAAAGTTTAATAGTATTTTGAAAATAAATTTAAGAATCTTTAAAGTTAGGCAATTTTGTTGTCACTGCTTCTGTATTTGCAGAAGAAACTTCTGTTCTAAGCTCACCACGTAAAATTTCCATTGTACGAGGTGCATTGATGCCAATTTTCACTTGATCCCCTTTAATTTCATTAATCGTAATTTCAATATCATCATTAATCCATATGGTTTCGCCAACTTTTCTTGTTAAGATTAGCATGATTTCACCCTTTCCCTGATGTTATTGGGTGTCGTAGAGGAAACTCTGAGTTTTCAAGTATGGCTTGTTTTGCTTTTTGAGATTTTGTATTAATGACAATTGGAGCTTTCAAATTGATTGTTGAATCTGAAAATGGCTCTTTAACGGTTACAATTGATATTATCGCAACATCTTCTTCTGATTTAATCTCTAAAGTGTGGACCGTACTTTCGTCTAAATCAAAGTTATAATTTGTAAATGCAAATGGATTTACCGTAATAAAAGCAATTTGTGGTGTTTGCACAGATTGAAGAACTTGATAAACTGAACTTTCTTCTAATGGAATAATAGTGAATTTATTTTCTTCTTCAAATCCTGGTAAACCGTAATCAAAACGTATTATTTGAGATTCTTCTATTTTAACTTCACCTAAAAATGCGGTTTGTATGTTCATTTGGTCCTCCTTATTTGTCACCATGAAATATCGATGGATGGATATTGAATCATTTCAGCTGTTAGTTTTCCCGGTTCAATATCAATGATTGGTTTGTTTGTCTGAGCTGTAATAATTGGTTTCTGTTGGTCGGTTTTTATATTTATATTACCCGGTGTAAAATCAATTTTAACGCTTCCATAGGATGGAATGAATTTTATTCCTAAGTTCTTCATTTGACGACCTGTTTGTTTAGCTTGAGAAGCAAGTGTGTTTCCACCATTTTCAATACTCATTAGCTCTGTACCTTGTTGTGCACGACGGGCCATTCCTTCTAATAAGCTTTGCTTACTGTAACTCGCCACTTCATCCCATCGCTTTGAGATACTTTTCAGATCAACGTCTGCTCTTGCTTGCGTCGAATCAATAGAAAGCTTTGGTTGAGTAGTTTGAAACGATTGAATCGCTTTAGGCTGCTCGATTGATAACGAAGCTGCGGGTTGTTCAATTCGTTGTATTGACTTAGTTGAACTAAGACCTAAAATACCCTTTGTCGTTTCAATATGAAGTTTTGGAATATCCATTTATATCACCTTTTTTAAAAGCGCCTTCGCAATTTGCGTAAGGCGCTTTTGGATTTTAGCGTATAAAGTCAACCAATGATGGTTGAATGATACGAGCACCTACTGATAAAGCAGCACGGTGAACTGATTCTTGCGTAATCATTTGTGTAATTACCTTTTCGTAATCAATATCTTCATTTTCAGACATTTGTTTTGTCGCGATAACCTCTTGAGATTGCAGACGATTGTCCATAAGTTCTACACGGTTCTGTCGGGCTCCAATGTCCGCTCGAGTAGTCAAGATTTCGTTCATTCTGTCACTAATACTTGTCAGGTAAGTAGAATAATCTTGACCCGAAGCCGTTCCAGTTGTCATATCAGTAGAAATCGCTGCCAACATATCATCAATATCTTTAAATACATCGATTGCATTAGTGTTTACTTTCATGTTTACGCCATCAAATATTTCAATTTCTACATCTTTATTTAATGAAGGATATGATGGATCTGATGGATCGATATAATTTGTACCATCATGAAGTGGTTTTGTCGTTTTGGTTCCACTAAATATGTGCTTATCACCGACTTTAGTATTCGCTACGTTTTGAATATGGGTTCGAATTTGGGAAATTTCTACTTCAATTTTTTTACGGTCATCAGTAGTCGCAGTGTCATTTGAGGCTTGTACCAAAAGCTCATTCACTCGTTGCATAGCTGAACCTACTTTATCCAAAGCATCATCTGAGCTGTCTAACCAGTTGTTTACTTCACCGAGGTTACGTTGGAACTGCTCAACTTTTCCTAATTGTGCTCGGTAGCCAATACCTTTCATTGCAACAACCGGATCATCAGATGGACGGTTTACTTTTTTACCTGTAGTAATTTGGTCTTGTAATGAACCCATTTTGTTATAACTATTTGAAACGTTTCTCAACATATTATTTGATAGCATTGATTGTGTTACGCGCATAGTTTGGACCTCCTATTAGTTTCCGACACGGCCCATGCCGTTTATAATCTTGTCTAATGTTTCGTCGACGACAGTGATCATACGTGCTGAAGCGTTGTAAGCTTGTTGGAATGTGATCATATTGGTCATTTCTTCATCTAAGGAAACGGAACTTATAGATGCTCGACGTTCAGATACGGCTTGCTGAAGTGTTACTGTATTGAACATAAGACGAGATGCTTGTTGACCGTCTACACCTAGCTTTCCGATTACACCTTGGAAGTATGTTTGAACACTAACATTCTCTAATGCAACCAAAGAGTTAAACTTCATATTAGCTAAAGTTAAGGCTTGCTTACCATTACCTTCTTCAGGATTTAATGGGTCTGGAGCTGAATCTGATGCAGCAATTAAGTTTGAATTATCAATAATAGCAGTAGCTATATAGATATTTCCAGCATCGATGTCTGTTGCATTTTCAGGTGTTTGTGTTTTATTAATAAAGAATGTCCCGCCTTGTGCGCCATTCATATCTGTTCCGTTCGCATGTAAAGCATTAAATTCCTCAGCGAATGATTTGGCCATTAGATTTAATTTAGCAATCATATCAGGGAAGAGTCCTTTTTCAGTGCCTGCAGGTGTTCCATCGCTTGAATAGCCGAATGAATTGACTAAAGACTTTAGTTTACCCAAATCACTGAAAGAATTAATATTTTGACTGACAGCTGCTCCTGCAGTTGTCCAATCGTTGTTTAGGAAAGTTTCAATGCCTGCATCATCTACACTAACTAGATGTAAACCTTCTACCATACTATTAGGTGTTACATTGTCAGCTTCTCTATCTGTTGCTGTAACCCGAAGTTGTGCAAAGTCTTTACCGTCAACAACTTTCAAGAGGGTTCCATCTTTTAATTTCAATGAAACCGTCACTGACCCTTCAGCTACCTTCAATGCATTACCACCGGATAAGACATTAGAAGTTTCGATTGGGAAGAAAGTTCCGAGCTCGTCTAGCAAATTGTCACGAGCATCATATAAATCATTTGGCATATAGCCATTAGGTTCGATAGCGGTGATTTGACGGTTTAAATCGCCGATTTGCTCCAAAATAGAGTTGACATTGTTAAGTGAGATTCCAATTTCTTTTGAAGT
Source organism: Bacillota bacterium (assembly GCA_018816185.1). GTDB lineage: Bacteria > Bacillota > Bacilli > Bacillales_A > Planococcaceae > Paenisporosarcina. The sequence continues at coordinate 5,633 of JAHIWI010000306.1, read as the reverse complement.
ATTATCTTGAATTTCTGTAATTGATTTGTTCATGTAATTAAATGAATCTGCGACTGCAATTCCTCGTTGAACCACTACTGCACGAGCGCCACCGTTTTCTGGATTTACACTTAAATCTTGTAGTGATTTCCATAATTCATCCAATGATTTTGCTAAACCGTAATCAGAAGGTTCATTTAGAACGTCTTCCATTTGTGAAATAGCTTGTGATCTTGATTCCCAATAGCCTAATTTGTTGGATTCTTGTCTATATTGTCGATCGACAAAAGAATCACGAATTCGTTGAACAGATCCCGCTTCCACGCCAGTTCCGATGAACCCTGGAGTTATGGGAGCGTTTAGACCTGTTCCTGGAAACCCAAGTGTCGGCTGCATGTTTACACGCTGACGTGAGTATCCAGCTGTGTTGGCGTTAGAAATATTATGACCAGTTGTATATAGAGCGGATTGTTGCGTGAAAAGTCCGCGTTTACTTGCTTCAAGTCCCATAAACGTACTGCGCATGGGTTCGCCTCCTTATGCTTTTGAATCGAAATAAGTTTTCTCTTTATTTGCCTTGTTACCTTTAGATTCATCTCGAGAGTAATTCATTTCTTCTGAACGAGGTTTTAACAAATCTAGTGTTAAATTGACAAATTGTAGCGACTGGTATGTTAGTTTTTGATTTAAATCATTTTGCAGTTTAAGTTGTTCAACTATTAATAGCAGTTGGTCTCGGGATGTTTTGAGTTGTTCTTGATCAGATGGCGACTCAGCTGCTTCCATTACTTCCATAACAGTTGGTGTGTCAGAAGGAGCAATTCCTTTTGCTCGAAGGTAATCCGTTACCACGGTCTGACGCTGTTGTTCAAGTTGTGAAATTGCCGCTACGTGCGCCTGCTCGTCCTTGAGCAGTTGATCGAGACGATCCATGTCTCCAGTTTTGATGAACTCAGTTTTTTTATAGGCAAGTTCAAGCAAACTTTTATGTAGTTTTTCTAAGTTGACTAACGTTTGAATAATCATTTGGATCGACATGGAAAAAACTCCTTTATGGAAAAGCGCAAAGTGCCGCTCAAGCTCGACGCCGGTGCTGGAAGAACCGGATTGAAAGCCTGCTTTCGACTGAGGGTCTGAAGCTAAGGTGCGAGCTGGCACTTGGAGCTAGACATACAACTATTTGAAAAAATTCATCTGTTTAAGAAACAGAAAATGGACCGCCAGCGCGAATTAGAAGGCGGTCATTTTATTTACGGTAAAATGCAAGTAAATCTCCTGCAACTTGCTTCGCATCTACTTTATAGTTACCTGATTCGATATCTACTTTAAGCTGTTGGATGCGCTCAGCACGTTCAGTTGCGAATGATGAAGACTGCAATTCTTTCGCTACAGATGAAATTTGCAATTGATCAGCTGATTGTTTTTTCGTTTGTTCAGCAGCATCTAGCTTTTGAGCTTGACGTTTGTATGGATTGACGGCGTTGACGCCTACATTATTTATTTTCATAATAATCTCCTTCCCTTTTATGAGTGTCTACTTACTATTTCGGCTAAATTAGTGAATTGTTAAGGGTCTTTTGAAGGAAATATATCTGTAGACAAAAAGGTCTATGTAAATTTAGCATTCCACAAAAAAACGATAGCAAACATCGCCATCGTTTTTTCATTATTTACGGTCTGTATGGAATGTACCTTTATCTTGATTGGCAACTTTATCACGAAAATCCTTCGCTGCATCGAATGTACGTAAATCTGCTTTCAAATTCGATGTACAATTTTCACAAAGCTTACCGCTAGTCGTTAACTTTCCGCAGTTATCACATGGATAGCCTAAGTTAGGGAACATAGCTGGTTGTAAGCGGCCTTTTCGTACCCATTTATGTAATAGTGATTCTTTTGTGCCTGTTACTTCACAGATTCGTTCTATATTTGCTGCGCGATTTTCACGTTTTCGTAAAAATTTATAGACGGTTTCATATTGTTGTTCCTCGATATTTGCACATTTTGCACACACATCACGTATCCCCGTGTAATTGAAAAAATCATTACAAGTTGGACAGTTTCTTAATTCACCCATGTTGAACGCCTCCTGGTGTAGATGGTTGTTAGGAACATTGTACTCGGAGGAATGAATTTGAACAAGATGTATTTACACACGCACCAAGGTAAGAGCACTTACATTAGTCGCTCCAGCTTGCTTTAATATGTATGCCGCATGGTGTAAAGTAGTCCCCGTCGTATAAAGATCATCAATTAATAGAATGGATTTTCCAACAACATTTTCTGTTACTGAGAATAAAATCTCTGATTGCGTACGATCTATTTTCGACTTCTTGCCTTGTGTAATGTTCATAGTTTTTTGTAGGGGCTGTGTAAAAGGAATATTCGCAGCAATTAGCAATTCATCCACTTGCGCAAAAGTCCGTTCCTTCAATTTTTCTGGATGCATGGGAATGGGAACAATCATTGCCGTTTCTGATTTTAAATGAACAAAATCTTCTCTGAAAACTTTCGCCAGCTCGACATCCTGCAGAAACTTGTATTGATGTAGAACGTCATTCATGAATTCATTATAGGAATAAATTGAAGTTAATGAGTCTAGGAAACCCTCAAATATAGTACCTTCCCAGTCTTTGTGAAAACCTTTCATTTCAGCTTGTTCAAACTTTTTTTGGCATTTATCACAAATGACTTGAGGCTGTTTGATCATGAATAGATATGACCATGATGGCTTTTCAATAAATTCGTTACTACAAATAAGGCAATTCATTTCTTCACCCTATTATGTTCTTCGATTAAATACTTCGCTTCATCCATATCATTTGAAATCCCTTGATGGAAAAACACGATATCACCAGTTGGAAATTCACTAGACCGTCCTACTCTTCCACAGATTTGAATTAAAGCACTGCTTGAAAAAATCGATTCGTCAGCTCCAACCACAGCCACTTGAAGATTCTCGATCGTGATTCCTCTTTCTAAAATGGTGGTTGTAAGAAGTCCTGGCATTTGTTTATTTCGCAGCATCAGTACTTTGTCTTTTCTTTGGGGGTCTTCGGCATGAACTGAAGGAATTTTTTCGAATAAAATGGATGCCTGAATCATTAAATCAATCGTCGGAAAGAAAATAAGAAATGGTTCATTGTTATTCATTCTCTCATCTGTCCAAGATTTTAATTTACGGGGTAATTTCCCTTTCTTTATTTGCTTAGAATAATTCCACAACGAATCGAATCTTGGAACCGGTAAAGGATGGCCGTGGAAGCGAGTTGAAATGACTGATTTATTCTTAACATCTCGTAGAAGCTCCTTCGAAGGAGTAGCAGTTATGTAATGAACAACAGTTTCAAGTTTCTTTGCTTTATTAACAGCGAATTGCAAGGATTTGTCGATTGAATAAGGAAAAGCATCCGCTTCGTCGACAAAAATAACATCAAACGCATCCTCAAATCGATATAGTTGATGCGTCGTCGCTATGATTAGTTGAGCAAAACCTTTTAAATCTGGTGCTCCTCCATATAAAGCATGTATCACAGTATTAGGGAAAACTTTCTGAAATCTTGGTGCTAACTCGAGCACGACATCCGTTCGGGGTGTCGCAACACAAACTCGTTTCCCATCCTTCAATAACTCCGCAATGACAGGAAACAGTAACTCTGTCTTTCCGGCTCCACAAACCGCATGGATCAGATGTGATTCATTGGACTTCACACTGCGCATTAACTCATCAGAAGCTCGTTGTTGATGAAGTGTTAATGTTCCATTCCATGCAAAAATCACCTTCTGATTTATTTCTAAAGAAGGACCAGACCAAGTTATTAATTCTGTGCACCGACTAATTCTTCCCATGCGAATACAATTCCGACAATAGAGACACGGGCCTTCACATTTGGCACAGTTAAATGCAGTTAGTTGGTGATTGCCGCAGCGGCGACAACTGTTTGTTTGATAAGTAAATGTAAAAAGGGTTTTGACACTCGATTGAATGCCTGGGTAGGGGGTTAGATTGCCTTGGGTTATTTCATTGTCTATGTCTTCTCGCGAAAACGGGATATGTTCGCGCAGCCACATGCGACCTGTTAAAAATTGTTGAATTTCGTTCATGAGCATCCCTCCAAATGTGGATTGACCTCATTCCTATTTTCAGTTTAGCATGAGTTATAAAAAACACCATAATGAAACTTTCTCATCATGGTGTCCAATCGTTTATTCAACTTTATCGCCAATAAAGAACACACTCGTTACTTTCCACTCACCATCTTCATTCGTAAAGACAGTCACTTGACGACCGGAGCGATCTAATTCCGCCCCAGTTGATTCTTGCACCATCGAAATATCGAAATTAGCAAATACTTGAGCCTGGTTTTTATCGTATTTTATTAATGTGATGTTATCAGCCGTGCGGTCAACATTATATTCTTTGAAAGTTTTGCGAACTAATTGTTCTTCGTCTGCATACTCGAACCCTTCAGGTTCCTTCGCAATGACAGACATATAGGTTTCAACGTCTTCTTCATTGAAAGCTTTCATGTAATTGTTGAAAGCCGAGAGTATAGCTTGTCTTTGTTCGTCTGGGACATTTGTCGCTTCCTCAATTTTGCCGCCAGCCATTTCAAAACCAACTTCTCCTTGATCCTTCACGCCATGTTCTAAAGCATTACTCTCATTCGCTGATTCACCGTCGTTAACGGAGCCAGAATTTGTCGACTCCTCATTGCTACATGCCGTCAATAAAAGTGCAGTCATTGTTAATAAAAGTATATATGGATATTTCATCAATTCTCGTCCTCCTACTCGGTTATTAATTTTGGCATATTCATGCGCGAAACTCAACGATTATTGACTTGTGAAATTTATTTGAACATGCTATGTTGAAAATACCCCTATTTTCTCCTAAATTCTACTAAAGGAGTGTTTCACAAATCGACTTCGCACGAACCGAGCCACCTATAATTCATGCATACACAAGAGTTTTACATCGACTTCCCCCTGAGCACACATCCCGACAAGATATCTTAGCTAAAATCGATATGACCCGAGCAGGCTTTAATGGCGAATGTCAGGTCGACCGCTTCTTAAAACAGATTAATTTCACTGAACCCTATGCGATTTTAAAAGAAGTCAATTTAATTAGTGATGCCGAATCATTCATTTCCATTGATACAATGATCGTTACACGCTCGTACATTTGTGTGTTGGAAATAAAGACGATTAAAGGCACACTTATGTTCCAATCAAATCCCCCACAACTATTAAAAGATGTCGACGGCGTCATTACCCCACTAAAATGCCCTGAACAACAACTCAACAGAAATGTAAAAAGACTAAACATGTGGTTAGTGAAGCATGGCGTTTCATTACCTATTCACAGCTATATCGTGCTGCCCTACTCCAAGACACGTGTAGCTCTTTCACCCAAATTCGCCAAAATTATTATGGGATGCGACATCAGTAGCTATATCGAGGAGTTAAACGAAAAGCAACCAATTATTTCCCGGGAAACTTTCGACAACCTGGTGAATTTAATTAATGAATGTCAAACTAGTTATTTCCCTCTGCCTCTAAGCAATCGATATCAAATTAAGTATGACCATATTCGAAAAGGTTTACTATGTAGCTATTGTTTCAAGACGATCAAGAATGAAAAGAAATGT
>JAHIWI010000305.1 GCA_018816185.1 Bacillota bacterium | reverse complement strand
ACTACAATGGAAGTTGTAATACCACTAATCAGTCTGTTAATTGAAATGTTAAAAGAACCTTCAAACTACAACGGTTTTTATTAGCAGAAAATTTTATTTTTCCAAGAAAAAGTGTAAATTATTGGTATAATTAATAATAAAGAATTTTTTCCTCTTCAACAAACGTAAGCAGTTTAGTGGAACAAGAAATGTATTAAAATTTCGCTACAAGGTAAAGGGGGAACTTCAAATGACCTGTTTTACTACTAAAGAAGTTAAGGAAGATATATTTGAAACAATAACTAAAATACATAGGTTTGATATTCTTGATTCATCTCAAATTGAACTAGGTTATATGAATTTGAAATGGAAAATAAAAACGGAAATAGGCGATTTATTTGTTAAACAATTTAATAAAACACGTTATCCTGAACAAATGATACAGGAATTAGAAACTTCATTAACTCACCAAAGTAATCTACGTAATCAAGGCATTCCTTGCCCTAAACTTTACTCACATAAAGAAAAATATGTATTAAATTCTTCAACTGGTGAGCGGTTTGTTCTAATGGAGTTATGTAAAGGAAGAAATATTAAGGCGGGAACAGCGAACGAAGAACAAATGTATAGTTTAGGTAAGATAATTGGACAAATGCATAAAATTTTAAATTCCAATAATACTGATCATTTACCTCTACACTGGGATGTTCGGTCAAAGGTTAGTATGATGCAAAATTGGCAAGAAAGATGGAAAGAAGCGACTAGTTTGGATTGTAACAATACACTTTCTAATTTAGAAACTCAAAAGAAAATTTTAGAAAATAACAATATAGATATTTTCTCACAATGTGAAAAAGGTTGGGGTCATTGGGACTTATTTGTAGATAACATTTTATTTAAAAATGATAATGTTTCATCAATTGTTGATTTTGATAGGATGAATTTTATTTATCCTGAATTTGACATATCAAGGCCAATATTATCGTGTTGTATTGAAAATGGACATATACATATAGAAAAAGTTTCAGCTTTTGTTCAAGGTTACCGAGAATTTCAAAACCTTACAAATCAGAAATTAGTACGCTCAGTAAAATTAACTTGGTGGAAAGAAGCTGAATGGGTTCGAGCTGTTAAGATTCAAAATTCATCCCCATTAAAGAGGTTTAATGAAGAGAACATTTGGGTGGGCGATAATTGGGATGATTTAGATTGTCTATTTGCTAATATTTGTTAATGTGACTTGTAGCTTGTGAATGGTTTCACTTAAACTAACGGGTGCGTTACTTAAAGATTCGAATTCCGAACTAAACAACCTTAGTTATAATAAAAAAAATGCAGTAGCAAGCAGAAGTATATTTTGCGAAAAAAAAGCATTCCTTCAAAAAGGAATGCTATCATTTTAATTAAATTAATCGTGCACCACCATCAATATCAACAACAGATCCAGTTGTAAATCCGTTTTTTGCTAAGTAAACATAAGATTGCGCGATGTCTTCAGGTTGTGCAATGCGTTTCACAGGAAGTTGTTCAGCAATTCCTTTGAACATGCCTTCACGTTGAGCTTCTGGCATTCCTGCGTATATCGGTGTATTTACAATACCAGGTGATACAACATTTACGCGCATTGGTGATAGCTCAATAGCAAGTCCTCTTACTAAACCATCAACTGCAGAATTAATTGCTGCTAATGTAGATGCTCCTTGAGGTGGGCGTTGCCCATAAACACCTGATGTAAGCGTGATAGAACTCGCATCATTCAAGTAAGGGAGTGCGGCAAGGGCCGTAGCATATTGACCCCAGAACTTACTGTCGAATGCTTCTTTCGCTCTTTCAACTGGCAACTCTTTAAATAGCCCCATTGTTCCTTCGCCTGCAGTTACTACCAAGTGATCAAAATTCCCTACATTCTTAAAGAAGTTAGCTACACTCTCATCGTTACGAAAATCTAGCTCATATCCTTCTACATCTTGGCCCAACGAATTTTTTGCCTCATCGAACTTGGAAGAAGAACGGCTGGCAACTACTACTTGAGCAGATTCATTTAAAAATGCTTCGGCAGTAGCCAATCCGATCCCTGAAGTACCACCGACAACAACAACACGTTTTCCTTGTAATGACATAAAATAGCCTCCTGTATTGTCCGTATTTTTATTGGTAACAAGATGTTTATTTCCGAAAAGGACCTAATTTATTCTTAAATTTATGCTTTCAATGCTTGTTGAACTAATTTTTTCAATGGCGTTGGTTGTCCGATAAGATTTGTTAAATCATTTGAAGTTTTACCAGTTTCGCCAACTGCAACGGTATGGTAAATACCTGCAATTAGTTCAGTTACTGGTGCAGGTAATCCAACATTGCCAAGATAAGCTTTCATTTCATCAAATGATACCTTTTTATGTGAAACTTGTTTACCTGAAACCTCTGAAACAACTTCTGCTAGCTCATCGAAAGTCCAAGGGGATGGGTTTACAAGGTTGTATGATTTATTTTCATGTCCTTCTCCCGTTAATACAGCTGCAGCAGCCAATGCAAGATCTTCACGGCTTACCGCATTCAGCTTGCCATCACCTGTGTTTGTTACCAATTCACCAGCCGCAACTGATCCCGCAAGGCTTTCATCAATAAATACATCTGAGTAAAGTGAATTACGTAAGAATGTATACGGTACACCCGTTGAACGGATCGCATATTCTGTTGCCATATGGACAAGTGCAAGATCGATTTGTGATGTTTCACCAAAAGCGTAACCCGTGTAAGCGATGTGTTTTACACCAGCATCTCGTGCAGCTTGGACGACATTTGCATGTTGACGAATACGAAGAGTATTATCTGAATCCGGTCCTGAAACAAAAAGAACTTTTGAAGCATCTTCAAACGATGTTTTCATCGACTCGTAGTCCATGTAATTGCCATGACGAACTTCTACTCCCAGTTCGGCAAGTGCATCAGCTTTTTCAACATTTCGAACGCTAGCGATAATTTCACTTGCAGGAATAGTTTTTAATAGTTCTTGAATGACACGGTTTCCATAATGACCTGTTGCACCAGTAATAACGATTGACATATAAATTCCTACCCTTCTATTGCAGATTATTTCAAGAGGTTTTAGTGTAACCAATAACGTTACAACGAGTATGAAAAAAATAGCTCTAAATAGAGCCGGTTTTCTCTTTTAGTTCAGACACCAATTGTTTGAGTGTAACTTGAGCCAATTCGTGCTCCATAGCAGATTGTGCTTGCAACATCTTTGTTCGAAAAACCGACTCAATATTTGCGCCTACTGGACACTTTGGATTGGTTTCATCATGAAAATTAAAAATATCTCCATTGTCTGCAACTTCAACTGCTCTATACACATCAAGTAAAGTAATCTCATCAAGTCCCTTTTGTAAATTGGTACCTCCTGTACCGGCACGTACATGGACCAACCCAGCCTTCTTCAACATGCCAATAATACGGCGAATAATAACTGGGTTCGTATTGACGCTTTCAGCAATGAATTCGGAAGTACAAGAAGTTGGACTTAATGCAACTAGCGATAAAATATGTACAGCAATGGAATAACGGCTGCTAAATTTTTTCATACAAGTCACCCTCTCGATGTAATCATTATAGTTACAACGATAATGGAAGTCAAAGAATTAGTTTGAAGAGGAGGGATAATGTGATCAGTTGAGCCGTTGATACAACTATTCCAATTGATTATTTGAATTGTTGCACTAAAGGCTGCTTTAGTACAAGAAAGAAGATCGTGACCTGTAACCTAAGTTCTTCAGAGTCTTGAGTGGGTTTAGCTGATGAAACGATTGAAGAAGTAATAAGAACAAGGAATAGTATAAAAACGATTAACATCTTTTTCATTCTTTTAAAACACCTCGTTAAGAATTTTTTCAATTCAGAATAAAGTATGTGCTATGTGCTTATTGAACTAACAAGGCAGGTTAGTTGAATAAGAAAATGGTTTAATAAAGTCGGATTTTCAAAAAGGGCACTTTAATATGGAATCTATGGTTAAATCTCAATTAAACGATTTAGATGAAATAGTGAATATTGATAGAGAAGTAATAGGTAGTGATAGCAGACGAAAATACATAAAAAAAGCAATTGAGGAAGAACGATGTATTGCTATTAAAAATGAGTTCTCATTGGTAGGATTTTTAATTTTTGATACTAATTTCTTTAGTAGTAGCTTTATTTTTTTGATAATAGTTAAACCGACTGAAAGAAGAAAAGGATATGCAACTTCCCTTATGGAGTTTTTTATAAGCATATCGCCAACTAAGAAAATATTCTCTTCTACCAATAAATCAAATAAAAGCATGCAGGAAGTATTTAAAGCAAATGGATTTATACAAAGTGGATTTGTTGAAAATTTAGACGAAGGAGATCCAGAGATAATTTACTTTAAATCAACATAAATAATTTAAGAGTTCTTCAATTAACGCAGCAGGTTAGTTGAAGAAAGAATCTCTAATACTAAAAAGAACGTCCTATATTATTAGTAGTTAAAGGGAGTGAAAAATTGTCATTATTTAATTTTTTGTTCAACAAAGTATTAATACATACAACGCTTAACAATGATGATTATTTTAATGTGGCTCAGGCATTAAAAAAAGAAGGTTTAAACTTCCAAGTCAAAAATAGGTCACGCAATAGTTTTTCACCGGGTCAACATTTTAGTGGAAATGAATTTAGAGAACCAGTCATATATGATTTCTTTGTAAAAAAAGAAGACCAGTATAAAGCACAAGCAATACTATCTACAATTAGAAGGTAAATATGCTTTTTCAACTAACGCGGCAGGTTAGGTTAATATGAAAAACCTTATTGAAGAATGGGACCTATTATGAAGATAAAGAGGAGGGGGCATTTATGATTAATCATGACAAGCCAAAGATTATGATATTGGGAACTTTTCATATGAGATATACACCCGATTTACATCGTATGGAGTTTGATAATTTATTATCGAATAAAAGACAGATTGAAATAATGAGGGTAGTGGATTCCATCAAAAGTTTTAACCCCACTAAAGTTGCATTTGAAGTTGTGAAGAGTGAAGAGAACTCATTAAACAGTGAATTTGAACAATTTTTAAATGGGGAACTCGATATAAGAATTGATGAAATACATCAAATTGGGTTTCGAATTGCATCTGAACAGAATCATAAAAAAATATATGCAGTAGATTGGATGGAATCTGTCGGAAATAGAGGAATAGGCCAAGTTTTTGAATGGGCAAAAAAGGAACAGTCCAATCTTTTTAAATATTTAGATGAAAAATATCGTTCCAATCTTCCATCTTATATTGGAGATAGAAGTATATATGAAATCATAAAAGAATATAATCAAACCCAAAATATCGTGAAACAGCACGAAATGTATATGGCAGTTGCTCGGATTGGAGAAGGAGAGGATTATGTGGGAATTGACTGGCTCAGATGGTGGTATCAAAACTTAATTATTTATGCTAATTTAACTAAAATAACAAGTGAGCCTTCAGATAAAACTCTGTTACTCATTGGTTCTGCTCATATCCACTTGATTTCTCAGTTTTTAGAAGAGAGTGGGATGTACGAAGTAATAAAAGCCACTGAATATCTTAAATAAAAAAATGAATCAGTAAAAGGCAGATTCACAAAAAATAAAGATGTCTTATTAAACTAACGGATGCTTTACTTTATTAAAGAGTAGAGCCTTTTTTCTTATTGAACTAACGTAAGCAGGTTAGTTGAATAAGCAGGTAGATTTGGAAGGACATCGAAGTAGTTAATATTAAGTATCAGACTAGGTAAAGGTGGGGTGGCCATGAATATAGTGTTTATCATTATTTTGGTATTTTCCTTACTCGTTTCTACTCTAACTTCTATTTGGATATTAAAAATGAAGAACAAGAAATGGCTGGCAAGGTTAGTTGCATTTTTCTTAAATACACTTATCTTGTCAATAGCAACCATCATCTTTTACAAGTTAGACGTTCAAACATTTCATAAACAGACAGAAGGAGTATTTAGTAGTTTAGGTATAGTAGTGCTGGTGTTTTTTGTTCCAATAATTACATTCATTAATTTCTACATACTCGAATTTGTAAGAAACAGAAGTATGAGTCTATCTAATTAACACTAACTTCTTCTGTAACTAACGAGTACTTGAGTTGAAGTGTCTAGTACTGCGTATGTAGCTCTTTTTCTTATTGAACTAACGAGGCAGGTTAGTTCAATAAAAAGGTGTTTTCGGAATGGTGTTGAATAAGTAAAAATATGTATTTTTTGAACAGAGGGTAGATATTTTAAGGGGTGAAAATAATTGAGTGATAAAGTTTATAATTTAATCAAGGCAATTTGTTTAATTGTTATCGCTTGTACCAGTGTATATATAGCAATGGAAATTGATGATATCGATGGCAGGTTATTTGATATAGCTAGAGTGATAGGGAATAAATAGCATTTTATTTCGTTCTAACGGGTGCTTAGTCGAAGAACATTGGGCTGCAAATGCAACTCTTTTTCTTATTGAACTAACGCGGCAGCTTGTTGAACTAATGCGGCAGTTTAGTTGAAGAAGGAAAGGTAGGTACTAATTAAATGATAAAAATTGTTTTTCTTGTCTATTCCGTATTATTGCAGTACTCAAAGTATAAAAAATACGTAAATAGACAAGATATCTATGCAATTAATTTATATGAAGGAGTGTTAATTATGGCTGATATGAAAATAAATGTGAATGCTGTTTGGGATGGTGGGGTAACAGGAAATGGAACTCTTAAAGCAGAGTACCTTGATACAAAAATTGCTATACCAACATCATTAGGTGGTAGTGGAAATGGAGCAAATCCAAAAGAGGTTCTCGTTGCTTCTGTAACGACTTGTTATACAGCAACTCTTACGTTTGTACTTGAAAGCAGAAAACTGCCTGTTGTAGAATTTACAGTGAACTCAGAGGCGAATATATCTGATAGTGAATTTAAAATTATCCATTATCCTCTTATCGTTTTATCTGCTGATGCAACAGAAGAACAGATTCAATCCGCACAAAGAGCGACAGAAGCAGCAGATAAAGGGTGCGATGTCGGAAATATATTGAAAAAAGCAGATGTTAAAATTGAAATTCAAGGTAAAGTTTCTGTGAAATGATAGGATTCACCTGAAAAATTAGGTCATCGGTTCTGCTTACTTTCTTATGTGAGGAAATAACCAAAATTTCGCAGGAAGAATTAGTAGTAAACGTTGAGCTTTTGATTAATGTTAACGACGTGATTCGTAAAACAATGAAGCATAAAAGATATAAAACAACAAAAAATACTTTTAACTAAATTTGATAAATAGGAGTTGGAAAAAATGAGAATTGATCCACAAATGACAGGTGTTTTATTGACAAATCCAAAAATGAGTTTTTACATCCTACGGGTGCAGGATATCCTTTAACGAAAGATATACTTGCTGAAAATGATACAATTAACAACATTGAATTATTATTAAAAGCAGCAAAGGAAAAAGATTATCAAGTATTTATTTCGCCTCACTATTACTATCCACATGATGAGAATTGAATCATTAAAGGCGCAGGAGAAACAATGATGCAAGAAAACAAAATGTTCAACAGTAAAGGTCCACAAGAACCGATTGAATCTGCATCAGGAGCTGACTTTTACGAATCATTTAAACCATATCTTGAAGACGGAAAGACAATCATTACAAGCCCACATAAAGTTTTTGGTCCAGAATCGAATGATTTAGTGTTACAACTTCGCAAACGTGGAATTAATACGGTCATTATTGGAGGAATGAATGCAAATCTTTGTGTTGACTCTCATATGCGCGAATTAGTTGAGCAAGGTTTTGAAGTGTATATCGTGAGTGATGCAACAGCTGCACCTGGTAAAGATGCATATAATGCTGGAATGGTTAACTTTGGATTCATTTCAAGTGGCGTTTGGACAACTCAAGAAGCCATCGAGAAATTAAACTCTTAATTCGGTCACGGTAAACGCTCCAAATAGTTGAACTCGGATATCAGCCTGTTTAAGTTGATATCCGAGTTCTTGTTTTTCAAAGAATAACACATTAAATAAAGTGCACTATATAAAAAATTAGATAAATATTGGGGGTACTAGGAATGCCAATTGAAAGGGAAAATGCGATTACATTTGGTGGGAAACCTATAACGCTTATCGGTCAAGAACTAAAAGTTGGAGAAATAGCTCCTGAGTTCATTGCACTTTCTGAAAATTCACAGCCATATTCATTGAATGACCACAAAGGAAGCGTTCGTTTGATTAGTGTGATCGCTTCTATAGATGCAGCTGCAGGTATTTGCGATATGCAAACTCGTCGCTTTAATGAAGAAGTTGCAAAAATGGATAACGTAGAATTTCTCTCTGTAAGTGTAGATTTACCATTTTCTTTATCTCGTTGGCGTAAAGCAGCTGGTCTTGAGAAAGTGAAGATGCTGTCTGACTACCGTGAACTTTCCTTTGGTGAGGCCAGCCCTTCTTCAACTCCCATGAAAGAAAGTAATATTCTTTCATTTTCTGTGGTGTAAATATTTGTTTTGAGCTACATGGATGGCTAACGGGTGCTATACTTCAATAAGGAGTAAAGCCTTTTTTCTTATTGAACTAACGTAGCAGTTTAGTGCAACAAGCGGGCCTTGAGTTGGCGATGGCCGTTAGTGTTAGAGGTGAGAACCAGGGGTTTGCACTTACCCAAGTATTTGCCATGGGTGGTGCAGTGCTTGCCGGCTTATGGTTCCCATTCGAGCTTTTGCCTTCATTTGCCCAGGCAATCGGCAAATTTACCCCGCAGTACTGGGAACAGACTGGACTGCAGGACATTATGGTCCGCGGTTCTGACGCAGGAGGTGGCAGGGGCTTTTGGTACTGCTCGTCTATGGTGCCGTTGGAATCCTGATTGCCTTGCTGCGGTTCAAATATTTCATCAAAAATGCAATCAGCCAAATACAAAAACAACCAGTTATCCTACAGGGTAAACTGGTTGTTTTTATTACAGGAGTTCTTCAGCAATCAATTTATACGACCGTAAGCGATCCATATAGTCATGAGTGATAGTAACGATCATGAATTCATCATTGTGGTAGATTGATTGGAGCTGTTCAAGCTGCTCCCGTACCTCTTGTGGATTGCCGATGATTATTTTGCACCGCATTTCTTCAATTGCTTGTTGTTCTCCGCTTGTATATGGATAGCGTTCGGCTTCCTCTAGTGAAGGAACCCCTTCGCTGCCTTCCCCTTTTGCCATTTTTAATTTCCAGAGAAAACCGCTCTTTGCCAAGTTTTCAGCTTTTTCGGTCGTTTCTGCACAAATGGCAGACACTGCTATGATCGATTCCGGTTGTTGGGATGAACCCGGTTGAAAATTTTCCTCATAGGTTTTAAGGATTTCCGGCCCGTCTTTATCGCTCATGAAATGGCCGAATGCATAAGCGCTTCCATTCTCTGCAGCAAGCTTGGCACTTTTGATGCTAGTCCCGAGAAGCCACGGTTTAGGAGAAATTTCCGGAAGCGGTGCTGCAGATACTTTTGAATACATATTTTCTTCCGGAAAATCATCTTTGAGGAAACGCAAAAGTTCTTTAAAAGATTCCGGCATCTTGAAAACATTTTGCAAAAAATTATCCGAGAGAGCCATCGTCACTTCCGCTGATCCGCCGGGAGCCCTTCCAATCCCTAAATCAATTCTGCCCGGAAACAGAGTCGCCAGCATATTATAGACTTCAGCAACCTTGTACGGTTTATAATGCGGAAGCAATACCGCCCCTGCCCCGATGCGGATTGTTTTGGTGTGTGCCCCAATATAGCCCAGCATCACTTCAGGCGCAGAACAGGACAGTCCGGAAAAATCGTGATGCTCGGCAATCCAATAGCGCGTGTACCCGAACTGTTCCCCGCTTTTTGCAAGCTCCATGGAAGCCTGCAAAGCCGTGGCTGGTGTTTTGCCAGCGGATACAGGTGATTGATCCAGGATGCTTAATTTCAGTGGATTTTCCCTACCCAATTTCAATCAGCTCCAGGCTGAATAGTGATGAAGAATTTTCATCCGTGAAATCAGTTCGTGAAGTAGAGTAATTGTTGATGGTTCCTCTGAAGCTCAAATCGAGTTCAGGAATCTTTACATCAAACGTATTTTTGTATAAATGGACCGTAACGTCGTGGTACTCAGTCCCGCCTTTTACTTCGAAATCAAACCGAATCGTCTTTGCTTCTTTTCCGGAGCTGTTTGTGGAGACTCCCTGTTCAAAACCAGTTACCTTCAAAGAAAAATCGTCCAAAATCACTTCATTTACCATTACGGATCCTCCTCTATATTTACCTAAGTTTGTCCATGTTAACATTCGCCGCAAACATTGAACAAACTTTCTGCTTCATCTATTTAGGGTACAATAAAGATATATATAGGAGGAACGACATGAAAATATTCAAAATGATAGCGACCTTGAATTTCTGTATGGTAGACATTTTTTAATTGAAAAGAAAATTGATGGCATTTGGGCTCAATTCCCCCATTTAAATTAGGTTTCAACATTAATATCAGCAATGTTTATGATTCATGAAATGTAGCATCCACAAATGGTGCAAACGTTTCATATTAATAATATTAATCCGGTACTTTGAAACGAAATGACAACTCATATTAGAATCCTATTCGAAACTGATTAGGGTTCTTTTCTACCGCAGGGCTTTTTCAATAATTATTATTTAATCAAACATTGTTAAAAAATAATAGGTTAAGGCGTTGTTTAAATGAGAATAAGAAATTTGATTGTTATTATATTAATTATTTGCCTATTTTTACAAAATGAAAGAACAGCCAATTGAGAGGACTTCTTTATTTCCAAAGGAAGAAATTATTCATACGAATATTGAACATATAGAAATTCTTGAGATTCTCTCCAATGACAACATAGTGATTGATGATAAGGCCGGTATTGAAAATATTTCCTCTTTCTTGATGAAATTGAACTCTGACAATATTGATAATGCCAATGAGGACGATATAAGCAATAAACCTATATATCATATTTATATTAACAACATTGGTCGTCATGCGAATCCTACAATTGCTGTCTATAAAAATTCAATTACTTATAATGGCAAAGAGCAGGGTATGACATCTGAAGAATCATTATCGTTAATTCAACTTATAGACAAAATTCGCAAATAATGTAGCTTTGAAATAAAGTTTGAACATTTAAAACAAAGTTCGATAATTTCTAAAATAGTTTGATTAAAATTATCTCACCTATAAAAAAGATGAACCGGAATTCCTGCTCTGAATAAAATGGAATTTTGATTTTTCTTATTGTGCTAAGCGGAGGATGGGCAATTAATTATTTACCTTCGGTACAGTGGAATCGGACTACATAGAACTTTGAATAAATCATTTTTCAGGCTGCAAAAGAAACAGCATTGAGCCTTCTCTAAGTGAGTGAGTTATGAAAGCTGACCGCAAAGAGGACATACTAAACTTTTCAAAGTTCATTTTTTCAATTTGTGGAACTACATTATGGCGTAAAAAATTAAAAGTATCATATTCAACTAACGGGTGCTTTACTTCAATAAGGAGTGAAGCCTTTTTTCTTATTGAACTAACGCAAGCAGGTTAGTTGAATAAGAAAATACCTTATATTAAAAACTGTACTTCTTGAAATAGGGGACAGTTTTTTCCTTTTTCCGACTTGATTGCAGTATCTATTTTAAAACTCTATTTAATATAACTTATCCCCGGAATTATAACTTAAGGGTAGGTTATTTGTTTTTTCTCTATTTAAATTTTAATGAATATATTAAAATTATTAAAATAATTATAAAAAACTGTAACATTTTAATATTTCAATCGACATATCAGTACGTTTGAAAGGAGGTTACTTTTTGGAAAGTGATTCATTCCTCATAGAAGAACTTTATGAAAAGTATCATAAAGATGTTTACCGATTTGCCTATTTTTTCACAAACAGCAAGTTAGATGCTGAAGATATTACTCAAGAGGTATTTATTAAAGTGCTTAAGAATCTTTATCAACTTAGAGATCGTAGTAAAGAAAAGACGTGGATCATAACGATTGTTCGGAATACGGCAGTTGATCATATTCGGAGGCAAAGGTTAATCCGTTTTCTACCACAATCAATGCTCAATGATCACCATTTTAGCACGGAGTCAATAAGTAACGAGCTATTAATCGTTAAGGAAACTCGGAAAGAGCTCCGAAATGCATTAATGAAACTTCAGCCAAATTATCGCAGCGTAGTAATTTTGAGAGCATTACACGAATTGAGTGTAAAAGAAACAGCAGAGGCACTTAAATGTAGTGAAGGAAAGGTTAGAGTAGACTTTCATCGCGCACTGATTGTATTAAAAAACATTATTAACTTGAAAGAGGAGTGGATTGATGTTGAAAAATCAAGATAGTCAAGATGACTACACTTTTCTAAGTCTGCTTAATGAAGATCCAGAAGCGGAACCAGAAACTCAATTCATAAAGAATTTAAGGAACGAATTGATAATGAAAGCGAATCAAAAGGTTAGGAGAATTCAATGGTTTAGTGTAACCGCATCAATCTTCTTAGTAACTACAGTTGCCGTTTCACTTTTTCTGCTAATAAATAACTCTGTAGTAAATGAGCTTTCAACAACACATGAATTAATAACGCCTAATCCTGCAAAAGATTTGTCAGTAATTAAACCAAATGAAGAAGATCATGTAATAGAGATTTTAGAAAAAGAACAGATTAATAAATTATTTACAATTAGTTATGGAGAAGAACCGAGTGATTTTGGCCAACCTTTAATTATGCCTGGTGGAGGTGATTTTACACCTTTGAGTTTTTTTGTAAAAAATAACCTTTTTTACATTATAGATAATGCAGAGAAGAAAGTTGTAGTGACGACAGAAACGGAGCATTTAATTTCTATACCAGTACATCCGGATGCCCAACTAAAGGACCTCTTTGTGGATGAAGAAGGGAATATTTATGTTTTAGACATTGCTCAGAGAACAGTAAGTAAATATAATAAATCCGGAAATTTATTGGATGACTTTCATATAACTGATTCATCGTTCATACCTAC
Source organism: Bacillota bacterium (assembly GCA_018816185.1). Lineage (GTDB taxonomy): Bacteria > Bacillota > Bacilli > Bacillales_A > Planococcaceae > Paenisporosarcina. Next base: position 3,315 of record JAHIWI010000305.1, on the reverse strand, counting down.
CTCATTAACTGTAAATCAGGAAAATGAACCAATTGTGTTTGAGGGAGAAAGTAAAGCATTAAACTTAGTTGATGGAAAAGAAGAAAAGAGAAAAAGAGAATTTGATGGTACTCTCGTAAACGTTAATGTATCAAGAAACTTTGACGAAGCACAAATAAATTTAGATGATCAGAATGGTGAAACCAAAATAAGCATTCCTTTTGAACATTCTTATATTCTTTTATGGGTTCATGACATTAATCCAACACAAATCTTATTTGAGAAGATTGAGAAGAATGAAAAGTCTCAAGAGTCAGAATCACATATGTATGTAATAGACAGAAGTGGTTCAATATTAGGTGCAGTTCGTATTCCAGATGATCATACAGAATATTATACCGAGCACAGAATTAGATTTGAAAATGGTCAAATCTACTTTATGTCTGCAGAGTCAGATGGAGTAAGTATCTATTCCTTAACCCCTGGTAAAATATTCGAAAAGAAATTATATACTGTTTCTAACGATAATGAACAGTAATAGTAATAGTAATAGTAATAGTAATAGTAATAGTAATAGTAATAGTAATAGTAATAGTAATAGTAATAGTAATAGTAATAGTAATAGTAATAGTAATAGTAATAGTAATAGTAATGCGTGAATGTGAATAACTCTTTTCAATTTAAAAGGGGGCGTTGAGTAATTCTTCTTCAACTCCCATGAAAATTAAAATTAAAAAAGAGCAAATTAAAGTAGACCCAGTAAAACACTTTTTTAAAAAAAGGCTGAGCCGTTTAATATTAATTATTAAATTGATAGTGGTTCTGATCAAAAATCCTCCCCCTAGTCAAAAAGTATAGGGTGATTGGCTAGTGCAACAACCTGAGTAGGATTAATCTCCCATGAGTGCTCCCCATTAAGGGCGCGACATTCTGCGATACACCGTGGTTGTTGGAGTCAGACTAACGCTCGGGCTCTAGGCACCATAGTTCATCGACCTTCATCACCTAGCCGTAGTAAACTATACCCGTTCTTAAAACATTTTCATCCTCTGTGGTGCAGCGCAGATATTGCGATGCTTGGGTGGCTAACGCGTGCTTTAGTCAAAGATATCTAGCTGCTTTGTCAGCTTTTTTTCTTTTTTAACTAACGAAGCAGGTTAGTTCAATAAGAAGGAGTTTTGGTAACGGTGTTGAATTAGTTAATATATGTAAATTTTTAAAGTTTCTTTACTTCGAAACAGGATTGGCGCTTCACTAAAACTTAACGCAACAGTTGAATCTTATTAAGAGAAGAATTAAGAAGTAGATAGACTTGAAAGAGAATAAAATAATAAGTGAAAGAGGTGAAATTAAATTGAAAACTATATATCGGTGGAGTGGTTTGGGGGAGCGTCAAGAAGTTTGTGTAAATAAAGAAATACCTTTCTTGTAGGTGCACCCATTTCTTAATTCTCTTTGAACATGGCTGCCAGTTCTGCTCGAGCTTGATCAAAACCTAAATGACATCGAGTAGAAAATTTTTGATTGTATATATCAAATTGAGAAACAAGAAATCTCTCAAGGGATTCTTCATTTGGAAATTGCTCTTTACGTTTACTATATTTCTTGATTTGCTTGTTAAACGACTCAATTAAATTCGTTGAATAAATGCTTCTCCAGATTGATTTTGGAAAGCTGTAGAATGTGAATATATATGAGTTTTCCATTAATGATTTTGTCACTTTTGGATAGGCTGATTTCCACTTTTTCACGAAATCTTCAAGTGCTTTCCCACCCAATTCACGATTTTCAGACCGATAGACCGATTTGAAATCTTCACAGATTTCTAAACGATCTGTTACACGGACTTTGTGAGCGATATTGCGTGAGAGGTGAACGCAACATGATTGGTATTGAGCATCAGGGAAAACTTCAAAAATGCGATCAGTAATCCCTTTCAGACCGTCTGAAATAAATAAAAGGATTTCTTCTGCACCACGAGCCTTAATATCTTCCAACAGCTCTTTCCAAACGAAAGCAGATTCAGTTGGTGCAATCGTATATGTAAGTACTTCTTTAGAGCCATCCTCACGGATTCCAACCGCAATATAGACAGCTTCTTTTGAAACAGTGTCACGCTTAAGAGCAATATATGTAGCATCTAAATAGACACACACAAAGCGAGAATCCAGTGTTCGTGATTTAAAAGCTTCCACTTGTTCACTCATCGCTTTTGTCATATTGGAAATCGTTTGTGGCGTGTAATGATGTCCATACATTTTTTCAAGTAAATCAGAGATTTCACTCATCGTCACCCCTTTTTGGAACATATGAATCACAAAAGACTCTAGGGTGTCATTTGAACGTTTGTATGGAGCTACTGTCTGTTGTTTAAATTCACCGTTTCGATCACGAGGAATGGTCACTTCTAAGTCCCCATACTCCGTATGGAGTGTACGAGAATAAGCCCCATTTCGTGAATTACCTGAATTAAAGCCGATTCGGTCGTATTTTTCATAATCTAGGAAAGCCGTAAGCTCTGTTTTAAGTAAGGTATTTACCGCTGCTTCCAAGTGCAAACGGAATACTTCAGTGATGTCTTCTTTTTTCACTAGAGCTTGCATGATATCTAATGTAAAATGGTTCATAGGGAAGGCCTCTTTTCTGTGAATTGGTTGTGGTGACTTAATTCTACAAGAAAAGGTCTTCCTTTTTCTATTTATTCATTTACACAAGATATTTTACGCTCTCGTGGTTTTGTTTTTCTTATAGTTATGACTATCTTATTTTTTAGTAAAGGAATGGATTTGAGGTCTTCTCTAGATCACATTGATGGAGAAGCAATTGGAGTATATTTTCTAATCTTCGAAATAAATGATTGGGTACCAAAGAAAAGCATACCGACATATGCAAATGGTTTTTTTATTGCTAGCATAATTACTGCTTTAGTTGCAATATTTGTTGCGAGGGAAAACACATTAAGAAATAAGGAATATAAAACAGAGCTTTGATTTTTGATGTCAAGTTTTTAAAAATAAGAACGATTGCTCAACTATGCGCCTATTAAGTAAATCATCCTATAATATAAATATTTGAACGTAAAATAGAAGGCAAAGTGTACATCCTTAATAATTAAAAACTCCTTATTAAACTAACAGGTGCTTGAGTTTATGATCAAGAGCTGGTTATTGGCTCTGTTCTTATTAAACTAACGGAGCAGTTAAATTGAATAAGAAGGTTTTTTTGGCAATGTTATCGAATAAGTAAATATATGTAAATTACAAAAGAATGTTATTTAGGGAGTGAACAGATATGCCAATGGAACAAGAAACAATGGGTATGCTAATAGGTGGATTT
>JAHIWI010000304.1 GCA_018816185.1 Bacillota bacterium | reverse complement strand
TGACCATCGCTCCGTTGATCCAGATTCTGTCTATGATACAAAAAGTGTGGGGAATTCTACTACATTACCAAGTGACGAAACAGACTTAAGAGAATTGAAAAAAGTGATCAAACGGTTAAGCTATAAAGTCGCTAGTCGGTTAGAATCGAAGAGACTTGCGGGACCAACTGTCTCGATTCAAATACGTGATGCTGATTGGCATAATTCATCTCGCAGTCAATCGTTTCGAAATTTAGTATATGAAAAAGATCATCTCTTTGAAATTGCCTGGACTTTATTCTCAAAAAATTGGGATGGACAGCCGATTCGATTATTAGGTGTAACAGTTAGTAATGTGGTCGATCGAAACGATTTTACTGAACAATTATCAATATATAATTATGAAGAACATGCGAAGGAAGAGCCGATATTAAAGTTAGTTGAATCACTTCAAACGAAATTTGGTAAAGATATGATTACGAGAGGTAAAACTCAAGTAAAGAAACCAACCTTTGAATCGAAAACAAGTTTTAGTAAAGACTTTTTAGATGATCATACAGATAGGGAGAAAAAGTGACATGGAGCTGCAATTTTTAGGAACTGGAGCAGGAATGCCTTCCAAACAACGAAATACAAGCGCTCTTGTATTAAAGCTCATGCAAGAGAGAGGAACTTTTTGGTTATTTGATTGTGGAGAAGCCACACAACATCAAATGCTTTATACCACGTTGAAACCAAGAAAGCTCGAGAAGATATTTATTACTCATATGCATGGAGATCATATATTTGGACTACCTGGCTTATTAGGTTCACGCTCCTTTTTGGATGGAAAGGAAGCTCTTACGATATACGGTCCAAAAGGAATTAAAGAATGGATTCAGACAACACTTCGTTTGTCACGTACTTATTTACAATATCCATTACACATTGAAGAAATAGATGAAGGTATTATTTTTGAAGATGATTTATTTCGTGTAGAGGCAAAAAATTTAGACCATGTTATACCTTGTTTTGGCTATCGTATTATTCAAAAACCACTTCCGCCTATGTTATTGATTGATAAAGCGTTACAACTAGGTGTTCCGAAAGGTCCTTTATTAGCAAAATTAAAAAATGGGCAAGATGTCATTTTAGAAAATGGCGAAACGATATTTAGTCAAGATGTGACAACGGAACCGATTAAAGGTTTTTCTGTAGCTGTTTTAGGAGACACGAGATACTGTCAGAGCGCGATTAAATTAAGTCAAGATGTTGATGTCGTCATACACGAATCAACCTTTGATGCAGGTACTGAAGAGTTAGCGAAGCCATATGGTCATTCAACTGTAACCGAGGCTGCAAAAGTGGCGAAAGAGAGTAACGCCAAACATCTTATCATTAACCATATAAGTGCAAGGTTCTTACCTCATGAAGCCAATCAATTGCGAATTCAAGGTCTACAAGAGTTTCCATCAATCTTTGTAGCTGAAGATCTGTTGGAATTTGAGATGAAGAATGGTGAGTTAAATCCAATTAAAAAATAGGCGTATCTCAAACAAATCGTTTGGATACGCCTTTTGTCATTTCTTTTTCCTTCTGTATAAATCCATCGATTTATAACCTTCACCTAACACAATGCCCATTTCTTCGAATCTCTTTTCTTGGGTTTCTTTTCGTTTCGCACTGTAAATGTATCGTGCCCAGTCTTTTTGATAGCCAAAGGTTAGATGATTATATGCATTAAGTAAATCCTCATTATTTGTGAGTTGAATTTTAATTGTATCGACAAAATCTATGTAATCATCCACACACTGACTGTTTTTCTGAGTAGTGGGCTTTTGCATATCTTTTTTCATAGATTTCAATCCGATAATCGTATACACGTCATTTAAGCTAACCATTTTAGAAAATTTTAAATTACTGTCTTGGACAAAACCTTCTTTTTTTGGATCAATATAGTCAAAAATGCGATCTCTCTCAATATAATGTTCATATTTTGGGTTGTTCTTTTTTGGATAAGCAAAGTAGACAAATCCATTTTCCTGAACCAAATCTTTTTCGATTAAAGTTTTTAAATAGCTAAGAAATTCTTCAATTGTATGAATGAAAATAAAAACGAATTGATACTGTTCTTTATTAATTTCTGTATCCATATTTACACTATTAAAATCTGAAATATCTTCAGGTGCTTCTAAAAGTAATTTTGTAGAGAATTTCTCAATCTTTAATTTATCTACGATGCTTCTTTCAGAGTTCATACTTGTTTCGCCCCTTATTTTTTCTCTAATCATAATTAAATGAGGATACAATATCAATGAATATTAGAAATAGGAAGGATTTTACTTTAATACTCTTGAATAGTAAGGTAAGTAAAGTATGAATGGAGGTCTTTCATTTGGGATTGGTCATATTGGTCGTAGTCATGTACCTTCCAATTTTTTATCGAATTCATAAAAGATTAGACTTTTTAGAGAAAGAAGTTGAACGTTTATCTAAATAATCAACATAATATTATTATGTATACTAAAGTGAAATAATAATTCATTTAAAAGGAGGGAGCCAATGAGGTTTTTTATCGTTTGCATGTTATGTAGTATCATATTTCTAAGTGCATGTAGCATACCAGAAGAAGAAGTCGAACAATTAACTCTAAATTACTGGAATAAAGATGTGCCTTCCATGGTGTTATATCCAGAGGAAGACTCTAAAGAAATACAATTATTGATTAATGCTATAAACAACTCGGAGTTGTTACATGATAAAGTCATTATGACAGAACCATTATTTTCCTTTAATATTGATTTGGCAGATGAAAAAGAGAAAAATTATCATGTCTGGATTTTAACGAATGGCGAGGGATATATTCAACAGTTGCACCCAGATGAAAATAAAACATTTCAAATGGATTCTTCAGTAGCACTTGCCTTACAAAATTATTTTAGAAAACAAAACGATGTCGAACTGATAAACACCGAAATTGAATTTGAAAAAGATTAAATGATTTGGAAGGGACCATTATGAACATAATTTTACGTAATGATGAAACGGTTTACATACGAGCATTTGAAGAAAAGGATTTTCTAGAAATCAATGAATTAAATAAAAAAGAGGGTTGGAATAACCTAGTTACGAAGCATGAAGATACGAAACGCGCTTGGATGAATTCTAACGTGGCTTTTGTAGCGATAGCGAATGAAAGAATCATCGGATATTGCCGTGGACTTACAGACGGTTCAATTAGCTTATACATATGTGAATTATTAATAGATGAAAGCTTCAGAGGAAAAGGGTTAGGACAAAAAATCACGTATTGGATTCATAGCATGTACCCCAATACGCGAATGGAATTACTGGCAAGTTCTACATCTCATAGTTTTTATGAGAGTCAACAGTATCGACCTTTTTATGGCTTTAGGAAAACATTCGAAGAATATGATGTAAACATGAAAAAGGAATGCTAATTCAGTGTGATTTGCATGCCACAAATTCAGACAAATAAATAATGTTGATTTCCATTGCGGTGGTCGCTTTCCGCGGGCAAGACTTCAGCCGCTTCCTTCGCGACGCTCAGTCCAGGGTCTTCAGCTCTTGCTGTTTCCGCAGGAGTCGCCACCTCCATTCCAATCAAAAGAATCTATAGTAATTATAGTAACGTGCTCTTATTTATAACTTTTGGATTAGCCCTTTTAATAACTTCATCGAACATATTTGCAACAAATTAAGTAGAAAATTGGTTGGCTATTTCTGAAGACTCCTGCGGAAAAACGAAATATGCTAGACCCCACAGACTCAACTGTCAGAGACAGATGAGTCGAGGAGGCTAGCGTTTCGTCCGCGGAAAGCGAAAGAAATAGCCAACCACCAATATATTAATATAAAGTTTTTATGTTGTGATTAAAAATAATAATTCTTTACCTTCAGTCTGAGGAATGCTAATCCAGTGTGAATTAGCATTCCTTTTCATTTTCTATCTTATAGCCAACCACGTTCATATTGAACTGGTGATTTAATTTCTGTACGTAACTCCTTAGCAGCACGATATGGCCAATAAGGATCGCGTAGAAGTTCGCGAGCTAAAAAGATTAAATCTGCTCGATCATTTTGTAAAATTTCTTCTGCATGAAGTGGTGACGTAATGAGTCCTACTGCACCTGTTGGAATAGGGGTGTCATGTTTAATCGTTTCAGCAAAATTAACTTGATACCCAGGATAGACATCAATTGGTGCCGGCACGTTTGCCCCTGAGCTAACATCTATTAAATCTACATCTTGTTCTTTCATCCATTTTGTCATTGTTACATATGAATCAGGCGTCATTCCACCTTCTGTATAATCATGTGCAGATATACGAACAAAAAGTGGACCATTCCATACCGATCTTACGGCATCAATCGTTTCTCGTAAGAGTCTATATCGATTTTCGTCACTTCCACCATATTCATCTGTGCGTTTGTTTGTTAAAGGAGAAAGAAACTCATTAATTAAATAACCATGAGCACCATGAAGTTCTATAACATCAAATCCGGCTGTTTTTGAGCGTATTGCCGCTTCTTTAAAAGCAGTTACTGTGTTTTTGATATCATCTATTGTCATTTCGTTTGGCGTTTTGTAGTGCTCATTAAAGGCCAATGGAGATGGGGCATAGATATCACCATCCACAGTAGCTTTTCTTCCTGCGTGAGCTAGTTGAATACCTGTTTTTGCGCCATGAGATTTCATTAAATTGACTACTTCCGTTAACCCTTTTGTATGTTCATCACTCCAAATACCTAAATCTTGAGCAGAAATTCTTCCTTCGGGTTGAACAGCTGTAGCTTCCAGAATAATTAGCCCAACTTGTCCAACAGCGCGTGTTGCATAATGAGTACGATGCCAATCTTCAATTTGTCCATCTTGGTTATGACTAGAGTATTGACACATGGGAGCCATAACAATTCTATTTTTGAATGTCACATCTTTAATTGTATATTCTTGAAATAATTTCGCCATTTATGAAAACTCCTCCTCTTATGTATATAATAGAGTATAGCAAATTCACATTAATTTTAGTGTTTCTCCTGCTCATAGGAAATGGATGAAATATATTCGAGTAAATAAAAAATGGAATAAAGTCCTTGTATTTGGTATGTTTCACTACGTGGGTTTTGTGGAAAAATAGAAATATGTCGATATTTGTAGTAACATGTTATGCTAATAACAATAATATTTTCAGTAGATAAAGGGGATTTTTGAAAAATGAGTTTAACTCCTACGCAAAGAATTGAATTACATGGTTTTAATAATTTAACAAAGACATTAAGTTTTAATATGTATGATATTTGTTATACAAGAACGAAAGAAGAACGTGAAGCTTATATCAATTATATTGATGAACAGTATAATGCTGAACGTTTAACGAAGATTTTAACGGATGTAACGGATATTATCGAAGCGAATGTCTTAAATATTGCAAAACAAGATTATGAGCCTCAAGGGGCAAGTGTAACGATTCTTGTTTCTGAAGGTCCAGTTGATCAGTCTCCAATGGAATCTTTTAAAGAATCACCAGGTCCTTTCCCAGAAACAGTCGTTGGACATTTAGATAAGAGTCATATTACGGTTCATACGTATCCTGAATATCACCCTGATGAAGGAATTAGTACTTTTAGAGCAGATATCGACATTTCAACTTGTGGAGAAATTTCACCGTTAAAAGCTCTGAACTTCTTGATTCATTCATTTGAAACAGACGTAATGGTTATTGACTATCGTGTACGTGGATTTACAAGAGATGTTAAAGGTCATAAATTATTTATTGACCATGATATTGATTCAATCCAAAATTATATTCCAGATAGCTTGCAAGAAGTTTATCAAATGATAGATGTTAACGTTTATCAAGAAAATATATTCCATACGAAATGTAAATTAAAAAAATTCGACTTAAATAATTACTTATTTGGTTATTCGGCTGAAGAATTATCAGAAGATGAGCAAAAAGCCATTTCTAAAAAGTTGAAAAAAGAAATGGATGAAATTTTTTACGCTAAAAACATGTCTTAAATTATGTTAGGAAGGTTGTTTACAGCCTTCCTTTTTTCTTTGTACTGAATTAGAGGTATAAGTTTACTGCTATCAGTATAAGGAAAGTATTAGCTTGCACCATTTTGGATGCGAGCTAATTTTTTTAAGAGAAAATTGATTAATCATATTGTTTTCCTAGTTCTCTTGAACGCAATTCGGCATCTTTTAAACAATTGCCGAGAATCTGAATAAAATTATTTTTTTGTAAGGCTGCAAGTCCCGCTTCAGTTGTTCCGCCTGGACTGGTTACTTGCTTGCGAAGGACTTCTGGTGATTTTGAAGACTGTTTCATCATCTCAGCTGAGCCTGCAAGTGTTTCAATGAGTAAATCACGTGCCACTTTTGAAGAAAGTCCAAGTGACACAGCCGCTTCTTCAAAAGCCTCAACAAAATAATAGACATATGCTGGACCACTTCCGGATAATGCTGTAATGACATGTAATTTATCTTCTTCCACTTGAATCACAGTTCCAATAGCGTTTAATAAATTTATAATTTCTATTTTCGTTGTGTCTTCTATAACGGAATTCCACGAAACTGCACTTGCAGACATTCCAATAGTAGCGGAGGTATTTGGCATGCAGCGAGCAATTGGACGATGACCAAGTCCTTTCTCGATTGTTGACATTGGGACACCGGCAACTACTGATAATACGACAGTAGAAGGTGAGAGGTAGGTTGAAATGCTTTTCATTGCTTCCTGAACGTCTTTAGGTTTAGTTGCCAAGATAATCAAGTCTGCCATACGAATCTCTTCTTTATTCTCCATAATGATTTGTAAACCATATGTCTTCTTCAAATATTCTTGTTTGACGAGATCTGATTTATTCATCACATAAACGTTTTCAAAAGAAACCGTCTTTTCTTTTTCCCATCCATGAATAATTGCTTGTGCCATGGATCCCGCTCCAATAAATACAATCTTTTTCATTTAAATGCCTCCCTAAAATCAATGTATGAAAAAAACATGCGCTCCCGTCCTAATTAAAGGACGAAAACGCATGTTTCCGCGGTACCACCTAGTTTCACTCGAAAATGAGTACAACTTTTCTTCGTATCGTGAAGTTACGTCCATGTTTGCATGGAAGCTCCAAAGTAGGTTCATCGCAAGAGTGGGATTTGTACCTTTCAGCCGGTGGATACAATTTCTGTTTTCCATCATCACAATTACTATTCTTTTTCAACGCTTGCCGTTTTTAAATTATTGAAAGTATATGCGTCCTTGTTTTGACTTGTCAAGTACAAAAGATGACGTCATCCTAAAAACCCTGTACAATGTAGTGAATAGTGATTCATTTTAAGGAGAATGCCATATGATACATAAACTAATTTTACCTACACCATTTGCTGTAGGGGATGTAAATGCTTATTTATTAAAAGGGGATGCACTTTCCTTAATAGATGCTGGACCAAAGACTCCTGAAGCATATGAGGCCTTGGAGCGGGGAATAAAAGAAGCTGGATATTCATTTAATGACGTGGAACAAGTCTTTTTAACTCATCATCATCCTGATCATGCAGGCTGGATTGATGCATTCCCGCAAGCTAAAGTATTTGGACATGTTTACAATGACCTTTGGTTAACACGCGACCCTGCTTTCTTTGCTTATCATGATGAATTTTATTTAGAAAGATTGATTGAAGAAGGGGTTCCCGAGAAATACCATTCGTGGGTTGAAAAGATGAAACGTCCTGTTTCATTCTTAGGGAACCGCCCACTTGATGTGACACTTGAAGAAAATGATTCTTTGCCAGGTCATCCAGGCTGGTCAGTTATTGAAACACTAGGTCATGCACAAAGTCATGTATCGTTTTGGCATGCAGAAAACAAAGAAATGATTGGTGGAGACCATATATTAGAGAAAATCTCTTCTAATCCATTAATCGAACCACCACTTGATCCAAGTGCCGGAAGACCTCAAGCAATGCTACAGTATAATGAATCATTGAAAAAAATCCTTTCGATGCCTGTTGAAAAAATTTATAGCGGTCATGGCAATGAAGTCTTTCAAGTACATGCGCTCATTACGCATCGCTTAGAGAAACAACATGAGCGAGCGATGAAAGTATTATCAATGCTTGCAAGCAAACCACTTACCATATTTGAAATTACACAAAAGCTTTTCCCAACGGTTTATGAAAAAGAACTTGGTTTGACTCTATCTGAGACAATTGGACAAGTGGATTACTTATTGTCTGAAGGACTTGCCATCGAATCAAGAGATCAGAACGGAGTTTTCACCTATGCACAAGCATAGAATCGCTTTAGTTACTGGTGCGACAAGTGGGGTCGGCTTGCAAGTCGCAAAAGATTTGAAAGAAAAAGGATTCGATGTGTATGCTACTGGTCGTTCAAAAGAAGCCCTTCAAAAATTGAACGACCAAGGTATTCATACGATAGAAGCTGATTTGTTAATGGAAGATGCAGTCGATTTGATAGCTAGTCAATGTCCATCTCCTGATATTGTTGTTTTCTCAGCAGGAATTGGAACTTTTGCGTTAGCTCACGAAACAACGGATGAGCAAATTGAACAAATGATGCGTGTTAATGTGACGGCTCC
>JAHIWI010000303.1 GCA_018816185.1 Bacillota bacterium | reverse complement strand
GAAACGATTGCAGATTATGGGCAAGTCTACTTGTTCACTCTTTATATGTATGACAAGTTCGGCAAAGATTTTATTCGTGAACTAGCAGTAGATGGTACATCTCAAGGTATGGCATCAGTAGACCAACATTTAGAATCGTTCAGTACTGGTAAAACATTTACAGATGTATACCAAAACTTCATGACTGCTCTTGCTTTAGACGATGACAAAGTAAGCAGTGATTACAAGTTTGATAGCATTGATCTTCGTGAACTGCCGATTAATGCTGTTGGCGACAAACGTGGGAAAACGGTTGATTTCGACAAAGCATTAACATTTGAAAAAGAAGGCGTACCTGCATGGGGTGGCGACTTTAAAGAATTAGATTTCGGTAAAGACGTACGTGCGCTGAAGTTTGATGGAGTAGATTTCTTACCGTTGCAATGGGCAACTGTTGCTAATCCATTAGATGCTTCTGAACAAGTACTACACGCAAACAACGGGGATGAAGCGGATCAAGCTTTAATCTTTGGTGCAACAGTTCCAACTGAAAATCCTACTTTAACATTTGATCATTACTATGATATTGAAGAGCAATGGGATTTCGCTACGGTTCAAGTTTCTACTGATAATGGCGAAACATGGACTTCTCTAACTAATGAAAATACACGTTCAGATGTTGTTGAAGAAGGACATCCTACGATCAAAGAGAATTTACCTGGATTTACTGGACATAAATTAGATTGGTCTACAGAGTCATTCGACTTATCAGCTTATGCCGGTCAAGACGTTTTAGTATCATTCCGTAATTTAACGGACTGGGGCTACAATGATACTGGTTGGTTTATTAAAGATATTAACCTTGGAGATTTCTCTTCTGATGGTTCATCGACAGACCAGTTCCAATCATTAGGTCAACTTAAAGGTGAGTATGTTGATTTCACGGTAACACTTATTCAAACACTTGCTAACGGTCAACAAAAAGTAATGCAAATTGATCCATTCAATGTAACGGATAAAGAAGCGTTACAAGTTCGTAACTTCTTAACGCAAGGTAATGTGAAAATGATTACTTCATATGCAGCGGAACCTGGTCAAAATACAGCACAAGATTACACGTATGAAGTAGTTTTAAAATCAAATAATAAAAAGAAAAAATAGTTGATTGAATGTAATTAACTAAGAGCGGGCTCATTTCGAGCTCGCTCTTTTGTGCGTATAAATTCGTCGTATGTTAAAATACTAAGTATCACGACAATCGAAAGGAAGATGATTTTGTCTAACGTACTAGATGCTTTTTTACAAGAAAACTTACAAGAACTGCGTGACCAAGGTTTATATAACGAAGTGGATCCAGTAGAAGGTCCTAACGGAGCGAAAATTCAAATTCGAGGAAAAGAGTTAATCAATTTATCCTCAAACAATTACTTAGGCCTTGCAACAAACGAAGACTTAAAACGCATAGCGAAAGAAGCTATTGATAAGTATGGCGTAGGCGCAGGTGCAGTTCGCTCAATTAATGGTACTCTTGACTTACATGTAAAATTAGAAGAAAAGTTAGCAGAGTTTAAAGGAACAGAAGCGGCTATTTCGTACCAATCTGGTTTCAACTGTAATATGGCAGCTATTTCTGCAGTTATGGATAAAAACGATGCCATTCTTTCCGATCAATTAAACCACGCTTCAATCATTGATGGCTGTCGTCTATCGAAAGCTAAGATTATTGCGTTCAAGCATTCCGACATGGAAGATTTACGAGCGAAAGCAAAAGAAGCGCAAGAATCTGGTCTGTACAATAAAGTCATGGTCATCACTGACGGCGTATTTTCAATGGATGGGGATATTGCGAAACTTCCTGAAATCGTTGAAATTGCGAAAGAGTTTGATTTAATTACTTATGTTGATGATGCTCATGGCTCTGGTGTTACTGGTAAAGGTAAGGGGACCGTTAAACACTTCGGTTTAGAAAAAGATATCGACTTCCAAATGGGTACACTTTCAAAAGCTGTTGGAGTAGTCGGTGGTTACGTAGCTGGTAAACAATCGTTAATCGATTGGTTAAAAGTTCGCTCGCGTCCATTTTTATTCTCTACAGCAGTCCCACCAGGTGATGTAGCAGCGATCACAGCAGCTCTTCAGATGATCATTGATTCAACCGAGCTTCACGACAAACTTTGGGATAATGGAGATTATCTTAAAGCAGGACTTGAAAAGTTAGGTTTTGATATCGGTGCTTCTGAAACACCGATTACACCATGTATCATTGGTGACGAAAAATTAACTCAACAATTCTCAAAACGATTATTTGAAGAAGGTGTTTATGCGAAAGCGATTGTCTTCCCGACGGTTCAAAAAGGGACAGGCCGTGTTCGTAATATGCCAACTGCCGTTCATACGAAAGAAATGTTAGACGAAGCCATCGCGATTTACGAAAAAGTAGGAAAAGAACTAGGCGTAATTCAATAATTCATCTCAAAAAGCATCAAGGAGTCTCTAAACGGAGACTCCTTGATGCTTTTTTGTATGTTTGAGGTTACGTGAGAAGCCTCAGTTAGAAATATTGGCATCTTGGTTAGAAGAATGGCAATCTCAGTTAGAAAAACAGCGAACTCAGTTCGAATTATCGCCATCTTAGTTGTAATTGTTCTTCAAGGTGGAACAGTGAACGTAGCTGCTCCCAACAAACAACGACTGCCAAGCACAGCGGGCAGTCCATATTAAGGTTTTGAATGTCCCCGCTCCGCGGGTGTTTCTGTTGGTGTGCAGACGCTCAGTTAGAAATATTGGCTTCTTGGTTAGAAGAATGGCAATCTCAGTTAGAAAAACAGCGATCTCAGTTCGAATTATTGCCATCTCAGTTGTAATTGTTCGCACACCGCACAAAAAAACGATTAGCCATAATCGGCTAATCGCTTCTTAAAATGAATAGGATGAATCGTTGTAGCTGACACTTATACAATCAGATGCGTCCAACAGAATGGACGACAATAAACTTTTGGATTCCACGTGAATGGGCAATTGCATATTGTGCTTCTTTTTCAAATAATTCTTGTTGTCCTTTTTCCTTTGCATACAAGGCATG
>JAHIWI010000302.1 GCA_018816185.1 Bacillota bacterium | reverse complement strand
TTTTTCAAGGAAATGAACAAGTTGAAATTCCATCAAACACATCCAAAGCTACACTGGCACTTATTAAAAAATTCATAAAAAATAATGCGCTTGTTTTAGAAACAAAGGTTAAGCAAAACACCACCATTAAAAAAGTTAGAATGGTTCATATTTCGGATGATTTAAGCTTTCTAAATAAAATCTTGGACGAGCTTTCACCCCAAGCGAAAAAACAAAAAGAACTAGTACTGTGGATGACGCAATGTCCTGGTAAGGCTTTTCAAGCATCTGAGTTAATAAAAGAAGCGAACACTACAAACGCCGTATTGCAAAGTGTTATAGAACGTGGAGTCGCATCTCTAACAACTGAGGAAATTTATCGAGATCCTTACGCAGCTCGCACGATGGAGCACTCAACTAAACTTAATTTAACTACTGAACAGCAATTTGCTTTAAATGAAGTAGTAGCAGCATATGAACAGGGACATTCTAAAACATTTCTTCTGCATGGAATAACGGGTAGTGGCAAAACCGAAGTGTATTTACAAGCGATTGATCGTGCCTTACAAGATGACAAAGAAGCGATTGTTTTAGTACCTGAGATTTCATTGACACCTCAAATGACAAATCGGTTTAAAGAGCGATTTGGTGCACTTGTTGCGGTTTTACACAGTGGATTGTCAGCTGGTGAAAAGTATGATGAGTGGCGAAAAATTAAACGTGGCGAAGTGAAAGTCGTGGTTGGAGCAAGGTCTGCTATATTTGCACCCTTTACGAAACTTGGTTTAATTATTTTAGATGAAGAGCATGAAGGTACCTATAAACAAGATGATTCTCCTCGATACCATGCTCGCGACGTTGCGATATGGAGAGGCCAATACCATGGTTGTCCGATTATATTAGGTAGTGCAACTCCTTCATTGGAATCGTACGCTCGTGCTAAGAAAGGGAATTACTCTTTATTAACACTTGCAAATCGACCAAAGGAGCAGCCCTTACCTGAAGTAGGGATTATTGATATGCGGGAACAATTAAAGAACGGAAATCGATCCATGTTCTCTTTGGAATTAGCAGAGGCAATACGAGTTCGGCTGGATAAAAGAGAGCAGATGGTGCTGTTTTTAAACCGCAGAGGTCATTCGTCATTTGTACTTTGTCGTGATTGCGGGACAGTAATTGAGTGTAGCAATTGCGATATTTCCATGACCTATCACCGATATCAAGAAATTATAAAATGCCACTATTGTGGAGATGAAAAGCATGTTCCTTCGACTTGTCCAGAATGTGAAAGTGAACATATTCGATTCTTTGGTACTGGTACACAAAAGGTTGAAGAAGAAATCGCTAAACTTTTTCCGGAAGCCCGAGTGTTGCGAATGGATGTGGATACGACCAGAAAAAAAGGGTCTCATGAATCCATTCTCCAACAATTTGGAGAAGGCAAAGCTGATATTTTACTTGGCACTCAAATGATTGCCAAAGGATTGGATTTCCCAAACATTACTTTGGTTGGCGTTCTTTCAGCAGATACAACTTTGCATTTAGCAGATTTTCGAGCTGCTGAAAAAACGTTCCAACTGTTAACCCAAGTTAGTGGTCGTGCTGGCCGCCATGATAAAAAGGGTGAAGTTATCGTACAGACATATACGCCTGAACACTATGCAATTCTCTTTGCACAAAATCATGATTATGTTTCTTTTTACAATCAAGAAATGCGACTGAGAAAACAATTTGCGTACCCACCATTTACTTATGTCGCGATGATTCAAGTGACACATGAAGATGTCCTAATGACAGCTGAATATGCTCACAAAGCTGCTAATTGGTTAAAGGAGCATTTATCGATTGAAGCTGAAATTATAGGTCCATCAGCAGCAACGATTAGCCGTGTGCAAAATAGATATCGCTATCAATGTTTGGTAAAATACAAAAAAGAACCGAACTTGCCAGAAATCATGCAACAACTAATTAAAATTTACCGAACGGAATGGATTAAAAAAGGAATCACATTATATGTTGACTTAAATCCATCTTCTATTATGTAAGTGACATGAAAAGAGGTTACCGAATTGACAATTCGAGAAATAGTAAAAAGTCCGAATGATATCCTAACGAAAAAGACAAAGAAAATCGTGAAATTCGATCAAAATCTTGCGAAGTTGTTAGATGATATGTATGAAACAATGCTTGAAAATGATGGGATAGGAATTGCTGCTCCACAAGTTGGCGAATCGTTACGAGTTGCCATCGTCGATTTAGGTGAAGGTGAGGAACCGATTGAATTAGTGAATCCGGAAGTATTACAAACAGAAGGTTCAGTAATTGAAATTGAAGGATGTTTAAGCTTTCCTGAACTGTTTGGAGAAGTAGAACGTCCTTTTTATGTGAGAGTGAAAGCACAAGAACGAAATGGTGATTGGTATGAACTTGAAGCAGAAGATTATGAAGCAAGAGCAATCCTACATGAAATCGACCATTTAGATGGGATTTTATTCGACTCGAAAATTTTACGTGTAGTTGATCCTTCTGAATTAGAAGAAGAGGTGGACGAATGACTTCACTAGTCTTTATGGGAACTCCTGCTTTTTCTGTTCCTATTTTAAGAATGCTTTTTGAAGAAGGCTACAATATTCTCGCGGTTGTAACACAACCTGATCGACCTGTTGGGCGAAAAAAAGTATTAACTCCAACACCCGTTAAAGAAGAGGCCCTTCGACTGGGCTTGCGAGTGATTCAACCTGAAAAGTTAAAAGGGTCAAAGGAATTAGAAGAAATAATCGCTCTAGAAGCTGACATAATTGTAACAGCAGCTTTTGGTCAACTCCTTCCAGTTGAACTTTTAGAATCTCCTATTCATGGTTGCTTAAATGTACATGCTTCTCTATTGCCTGCATATCGTGGAGGTGCTCCGATCCATCAAGCAGTAATCGATGGGCAAACAAAAACAGGTGTAACCATCATGTATATGGCTCAGAAATTAGATGCTGGTGATATCATAACTCAAAAATCCATTCCAATTGAGCACGAAGATACTACCGGAATCCTTTTTGACAAATTGAGTATTGTTGGAAGAGATTTACTTAAAGAATCTTTGCCATTAATTTTAGATAATAAGCATGAGCGAATCGTTCAAGACGAGAGCCAAGTAACATTCGCTCGGAATATATCTCGTGAGCAAGAACGGATCGATTGGTCGAAGTCTGCTACAGAAATATACAATCAAGTTCGCGGTTTACATCCTTGGCCTGTGGCGTACACAACTTTACATGATCAAAACGTCAAAATTTGGTGGGGTCAAAAAGGGAATGGAACTTCGACACAACCAGTAGGTTCTGTCGTGGAGGTAACAACAGATCGAATTGTTGTTCAAACGGGTTTTGATGAAACATTTGAAATTATTGAATTACAACCTTCCGGTAAGAAAAGAATGTCAGCTGAAGAGTTTTTACGAGGAACAGGTTCGAAATTACAGATTGGGGATCAGTTTCTATGAGCAGTAAATCATATCGCATGTGGAACGGGAATGTCCGAGACGCAGCATTATCAATATTGATGGCTATCGAAAAAAGCCAAGCATACAGTAACTTGTTACTTCATCAAACAATCGAAAAATATAAAATTGAACAAAAAGACAGTGGGCTTTTAACCGAAATTACGTATGGTACTTTGCAACATAAAATGACGCTCGATTATTATCTTGAGCCCTTCATCAAAGGAAAGTTAGACGACTGGGTAAGACAATTATTGAGATTGTCCTTATATCAAATTCATTATTTAGATCGCATTCCAAATCATGCGGTTGTTCATGAAGCTGTTGAAATTGCAAAAAAGAGAAGTCATAAAGGAACTGCTGGATTAGTTAACGGTATTTTACGGTCAATTTTACGTCAAGGCGTGAGATCCACTGATGAAATTCAAGATCCGATTGAACGACTATCGATTGAATCCAGTCATCCTATTTGGTTAATCAAGCGTTGGGTAGAACAATTTGGATTTGAGCAAGCGCAAACTATGGCTTTTGAAAACAATACGCCTCCAGTTCAAACGATTCGAGTCAATTTAGCAAAAACAACCGTTCAAGAAGTAATGGACATGCTCGAAGATGAGGGGATCATTGCGCACCGTAGCGATATTTTAGACGAATGCTTGCACATAGAAAAAGGACAAGTAGCAAAAACGAGAGTCTATCAATATGGTTTCATTTCCATTCAAGACGAAAGCTCTATGATTCCTATACATGCTTTACGCGTAGAACCAGGACAAAGAGTATTAGATATGTGTGCTGCGCCAGGTGGGAAGTCCATGCATATCGCTGAAAAGTTAAATGGTGAGGGATCTCTTGTTTCAGTCGATTTACATCCGCATAAAGTTAATTTAGTAGCTGAACAAGCAACACGTCTCGGCGTGAAGAATATTGAGACACGAACAATGGATAGTCGGAAACTAACCGATGAATATGAAGAACAATCATTTGACCGGATTTTAGTTGACGCACCATGTAGTGGATTAGGTGTTATTCGCAGAAAACCAGATATAAAATATACAAAAAAAGAAGAAGATTTTAAGTCGTTACAAGCCATTCAACTTCGACTATTAGATGAAGCTTCTAAACTCATAAAACCGGACGGAATTATCGTTTATAGTACATGTACAATTGATGAAGTTGAAAACATCGGAACGGTTCAAGCGTTTTTAGATGGACATAAAGATTTTATATTAGATGAGCTGACTGAAATGCCAAAACAAATTCATCATTTAGTTTCTGGTGGAATGGTTCACATCTTCCCTCAAGACTTCAATAGTGATGGATTCTTCGTCGCAGCCTTTAAAAAGGTGAGTAAATAAGAATATTGGTTAAATCTTCTACCTATCTTAAGAGAGAACGCATTTTAATGGTCGATAAGTGGGGGAGCTTCTACAGAAACGGAGTGACATTTGATGGAATTCACAGCGTTAAGTGATATTGGTCAAAAGCGGTCAGTTAATGAGGATCGAGCAGCTGTTTTCATAAGACCAGATGCTATTCGCCTTGGTGTAATAGCAGATGGCATGGGCGGACATAATGCAGGTGACATTGCGAGTGAAATGGCGATAATCATGTTAGAAGAAAAATTCATGAACGCGGATGAGTCTCAATTGCATTCAATTCCAGCTGTTCAAGAATGGTTAATTCAATGTGTGAAAGAGATTAACAGAGAAGTCTATAAACATTCTCTGACTCATGAAGATTGTCAAGGAATGGGAACAACTCTCCTAGCTGCATTTTTAAGTAATCAAGTAAATGTTCTTTGTCACATCGGTGATAGTCGAGCTTATTCTTTTTTTGAAGGCCAGCTAACTCAATTAACAAAAGATCATTCTTATGTAAATGTTTTAGTAGAAAATGGGGAA
>JAHIWI010000301.1 GCA_018816185.1 Bacillota bacterium | reverse complement strand
TGAACTGTTAGTCCTTCCATTAATGTTTAATGCGTTTATTACCGCACTTGTCTTCACTTTATTAAATCTGTACATGTTATCTGTTCGAATTCCAATCGAAGAAGCAGCACTTTGTGAAGGTACGAATTATAAGGAAGTTTTTTAGATGACAAACTATAATAAGTGATGCTGTTGATATTACGTAAAACAGCTGCGCTTTCCGCGGGCTTGCACCGAACTAACTCGGACTATTCGTCCGAGAGGATTTCGGCACTTCGCTTTTCCCGCAGGAGTCTGCGCTGTTTTACTCCATATCATGAAATTAGTATAATCAATAGTGAAAAATTAAAAAGATCCGGACGATAAATCGTCCGAATCAACTTAATACGAGTAGCATTATGTGCTACTCGTTTTTCATTTACACTAGTTCTTATTAGAAAACATAACTTCCCCAGCAACAATCGTTTTTACAACATTTGCTTCCAAAAGTTGTTCTTCTGTTCCTTCAAATAAATCTCGGTCAAAGACAGTGAAATCAGCATCATAATTGACATCGATTTTGCCACGAGACAATTCTTTTCCAATAGCGTATGCACTTCCGGTCGTATATAACGATATGGCTTCAAACCGAGTTAATTTTTCCTCTGGTAAATAGCCGTCATGTGTCTCCCCCGGATTCCTCCTTGTCACTGCCGCATACATGCCAAGTCTTGGATCAACTGCTTCAATCGGTGAATCTGATCCGCCACTACACACAATCCCTCGATCGATTAATTTTCTCCAAGCGTATGCCCAAGTTAATCGTTCTTCGCCTAGTCTTTCCCTCACCCATGGAAAATCTGAAGTTACAAAACTCGGTTGGATGTCTAACACGACATCTAGCTTCTCAATTCTACTAACCAAATTTCCATTTAGCACGTTTGCGTGAATCAGTCGATCACGTTTTCCTGTTGGCACTGGATGTAATTCGATAGCTTCCACAATCATTTCCATTCCAAGATCACCAATCGCATGAACTGCTATAGCTTCTCCGTGAGATCTGGCTTTCGCAACCAATGCATTCAATTCTTGTTGTGAGTGAATGTTGACCCCTTGTGTGGACTTATCATCATCATAAGGTTTTGTCAGTAAAGCCGTTCGTCCACCGAGCGCTCCATCAATAAATATTTTCATCGCACCTGGCTCAATCCAAGGTTCACTATATGATGCACTTTGTATCATCTCATCAAAAACCAAGTGATGTCGCAACAAATGAATTCGGAACTTTTTATGTTCACCGAATGTTTGTTGAAATGCTTCAAGCGGTTTTGAATAATTTCCATAGTAACTCATGTCTTCCGTATGAACACCAGTAAATCCTAAAGATAGTAAATCTTCAGCTGCCATTTCTAGAGATGTTCTTAATTGATCAACACTGACTTCAGGAATTTGTTCTAAGATCAGTGCCTGTGCCCCATCCATTAAATACCCTGTAGGTTCTCCGAATTCATCACGAACAATTACGCCATCACTTGGGTCGGGTGTGTCTTTAGTGATTCCTGCGATTTCAAGTGCTTTTGAATTCACAATCATAGCATGGCGACATATGCGTTTTAAAACAAGTGGAGAAGTGGTAATTTCGTCTAATTCCGTTCGATGAAGAATTTTTTTATTAGGAAAATTGTTTTCATTCCATCCTTCAGCGACAATCCGTTCTTGCGGATTCCGCTGTTCAAACAGATTTTTCAAATGTTCCTTCATAGTCTCAGCTGATTCAAAAAGGGACAAATCGATATAACGTAATTTATCTCCATGTCCGATTAAGTGAATATGACTATCCACGAATCCGGGATAGACATAAGATCCTTTTAAATCTAATTGATTGGCTGTTTCGTTCTTAAGTTTTTCATAGTTACCCATTTGAAGAATTTTGCCATCTTCAATTAAGACCGCTTCAACATGGTCGCCTGGATTTTTCATTGTATAGAATTTTGCATTATGTATAAGTTGCTTCATTTTATTCACATCCAAAAGTTGATTTTGTATCAGTGTAAATGAAAAACCGATCTATTCACAATGGAAAAGACCGGTTTGTTTCATTACTTTTGTTTTGTAGCTGCTAATTCAACTGCTCGAGCAACTACTTGGTGCACAGAAGGATCTAATGGATTCGGAATTAAATCCCCTGGTTTTGTATGATTGAAGATTGCTTGAGCAGCTGCTACAAGCATTGGGTACGTAATTTCACTAGCCCCTGCGTCTAGTGCCCCTCTGAAAATACCTGGGAAACCGATTGCATTGTTAACAAGACGACCATCCGCAGCATAAGCAGCTCCTGCCGCTAATGCATCCTCAGGCGTGATTTCAGGATTTGGATTCGACAACGCTAAAATGATTTGCCCTGGGCGAACCATACTCGGTTTAATCAGACCGGCTACTCCAGTTGTAGCCACTACGATATCACAAGTCGCCATGATCTCTTCCAATGAAGAAAGTGTTTGGCCACCATAGCTAGTAAGTCGATCTAAAGCTTCTTGCTGACGATCGATACCGTAAACATTGTCAACACCATAAGCCATAAGCATACGACATATTGCTAGACCAGCTGCACCTAAACCAATTTGACCGATAACCGCTCCTTTAGGGTCCACTCCAGTTGCACGACAAGCAGATAAAACCGAAGCAAGTGCTACTACCGCTGTTCCATGCTGATCGTCATGCATAACTGGAATCGGCAATTCCTTCTTCAATCGCTCTTCGATTTCAAAGCAATGCGGAGAACCAATATCTTCAAGCAAGATCGCACCAAACCCTTGATGAATGTGCTTAACTGTTTCAACCACTGAATCAATATCACTCGTATCTAGTAAGATAGGAATTCCGCTAATTCCTGCAAATTGATCAAATAAAACAGCTTTCCCTTCCATTACAGGCATACCAGCAACAGGACCAATATTACCAAGCCCTAATATCGCCGTTCCATCTGTAACGATAGCAACTGTGTTACCGATACTTGTAAAATAACGTGCTTTATCTGGGTCTTCTTGAATGTCTAAACAGACACTTGCAACACCCGGGGTATAAATTCGACGAAGATCTCCTAAAGAACGTACATCGATGCGACTCTTCATGTGAATTTTTCCGCCTTCATGCGCTTTTAGTACATCATCTGTTACCGCATGAATATGAACATCTTCACTAATTGCTCGAACATTCTCAATCACTTGGTCTAACTGTTTAAGATTTTCACACTTCACACTAATATCACGAATC
>JAHIWI010000300.1 GCA_018816185.1 Bacillota bacterium | reverse complement strand
TTCTCCTCAATATATGGTCGGCCATAAAGAACGTGTCGCTAAAGCTAAAAAAGAACTAAAAGAGCATTTTCCAATGATAAAACTCGCTGGAAGTTCATATGAAGGTCTAGGATTACCAGACTGTGTGGATCAAGGAAAAGCGGCTGGCACTGAAATTATTGAGGAATTGTTTTTAAATAAATGATGACTAGGCGACTCTTAGGAGTTGTCTATTTTTATTTCTGAGTATTATTAACACTTTGAAGATCTGTCGCTACAATAAATCCAATTAAAGAAATTTCTACATTGCAAAAAGTGAATAAGTCATGTAGAATATTGACTAAATGACCAATATGGTTTTTTGGTCATTTAACGTTTAGGAGTGTTGAAATTTGGACAGAAGACAAGAAATACTAGAAGCTGCAACGAAATCTTTTTCGCTCTTTGGGTTTAAAGCTACTACAATGGATCAAGTCGCAAAGATAGCGAACGTTGGAAAAGGTACCATTTACACTTTTTTCGATAATAAAGAAGATCTTTTTCATGCAATCGTGTTTACTATGATTAATCAAATGAAAGCAGAAAAAGATGCAGTAATTAATGAACGCAAATCATTTCAAGAAAATGCGCATTTAGTTTTGATGAAAATGCTTGAATTTAGAGAAAGTCATGCACTGTTGTCGAAATTAATCGCAGAAGAAAAAGAAATGCAAACACCAGTTGTCCAAGCTGTTCTTATTAAAGTCGAGAGAGAAATTGTTCATTACATTGCTGAACATATTGATCGTGCAATTGAAAAGAAAGAAATTCGGCCTGTAGACGTTCAATTAGTTGCATATCTTCTTTTTAAAGCATATATGGCTTTTGCAGTTGAGTGGCAAGTAACACATGAAAAACCTCTACCAGAAGAGAAGATTATTGCAGTATTTCAAGATACTATTTTTAAAAGTCTCAATGTGTGAGACTCTTTTTTTAAACAAAAATGACCAATTGAACAAAACGGTCAATAAGTACTAGGAGGATTACTTTGATTAAACAAGAATTTATGAATATTTTTAAGAATCGAAAATTACTCATTCCAATATTAGCGGTATTATTTATCCCAGTTCTGTATGCTGGTATGTTTTTGTGGGCGTTTTGGGATCCATATGAACAGCTAAACGAGTTGCCAGTTGCAATTGTCAATGAAGATGTGGGAGCAGAACTTGATGAGGAGCAGTTATCCATTGGTAAGGATGTTACCAAAAAGCTTATTGATAGTCAGCAATTTCACTTTGTGGAAGTCAGTAAAAAAGAAGGGGAAAAAGCACTGGGAAATCAAGAGTATTACATGATTGTAGAAATTCCTGAAAACTTTTCACAGCATGCGACAACCCTCCTTGAGGAGCAACCTGAGAAATTACTAATAACATATAAACCAAACGAAGGCTTCAATTTCTTGTCTGCCCAAATAGGAGATACAGCAATGGAACGCATTCGTTCAGAGGTTAATAAGCAAGTGGTTGCTAGTTATTCAGAGAAATTATTTGATTCCATTATGGAAATGGGCGATGGATATAGTGTTGCAGCCGATGGGGCAGGTGAACTATCTGAAGGTGCAGGTAAAGTGGCAGTTGGGGCGACTGACTTAAGAGGTTATTTAGAACAATTAGCCACAGGTTCTGTTGAATTAGCAGACGGATCAAACTCAATTGCTGCCGGATCTATCAAAGCAGCAAACGGAGCGTCTGATTTGAATACAGGTTTAGGTAGACTAACTTCAGGAGCAACTCAGCTTCATCAAGGAGCGGAAAAAGCAGCAACTGGTGCTAGTCAGTTGCAAAGTGGAGTAGTTTCTTACACAGATGGAGTAAATCAAATCTCCAATGGATTTACTATGGCTAACGAGAAAGAACAACTATTGGTTGAGAGTCTTGGGCAACTAGAAGCAGGCGCATTTACGGTAAACGAATCTGTTAATCAATTAGCAGGTGGAGCTTCTCAAGTAACTGAAGGACTCACCAATTTTTCAAATCAAATTCAACCTATTTTAGAATCACTACCTGAAGAACAGCAAATCGTTTTAAAAGAAGCACTTTCTCAACTTACGCAAGGTAGTACACAGGTATCGCAAGGACTTGGATCATTACAAGGTGGTACGAAACAGCTAAGCGGTGGGATGAATCAAGCTGTTGTAGGTGCCGGGAAACTTGCTGATGGACATACTGAGCTTGCAAATGCTATTTCCAAGTTGACACAATCTTCAACTGCACTAAATCAAGGAACAGCATCTCTTGTATCAGGTACACAAGTTCTTTCAACTAAGCTTGGAGATTTACAGAATGGTCTTACCGATGCATCATCTGGTAGTCAAGAGCTATCAACTGGATTACAACAACTTGTTCAAGGATCGGACAAGTTAAATGCAGGCACGAGTAAACTTGCTTCCAATTCAAACGAGCTAGTAAAGGGTGCTGGAAAACTTGTTGATGGCACAAACCAATTACAAGATGGTTCGCAGACATTAGAAGGGAAATTGGCTGAAGCATCAACGAAAGCAAATGATGTGAACGTCTCTGATGATACGATTGATATGGCGTCATCTCCTGTAGGGGTAACCAAATCAGCGGTCAATCATGTTCCAAACTACGGGACTGGATTCGCTCCTTATTTCTTATCTCTAGGATTATTTGTAGGTGCATTATTAATGTCCATTGTTTACCCACTCGTTCAACCCGTAATTCCACCTACAAGTGGATGGGCTTGGGCTTCTAGTAAAATCGTTGTATTAGGTGTTGTAGGACTGGTACAAGCCTTTATTTCAATAGCAATTCTTATATTTGGATTAGGTTTAGAGCCAGTTAATCTTGGGTGGTTTATTGTAACAGCCATCATTACCAGCTTTACATTTTTGGCCATCGTTCAATTACTTGTTTCTGTTTTAGGAGACAGCGGTCGATTTGTTGCTATTCTAATCCTGATTTTACAACTAACAACGAGTGCAGGAACATTCCCACTCGAACTAATACCAAAACCACTTCAAGTATTTAATCAGTGGTTACCAATGACCTATTCAGTTCAAGGTTTTAAGGCTGCTATTTCATCAACAAATAGTGAAATGATATTATCTAATATAAGCATTTTACTCGCATTTTTTGTATTTTCAATCACGTGTACAATTTTGTATTTTATCGTGAAATTTAATCGGAGATCTTCAAAACAACAAGTAGCATAAAAAAACAGCCGTTCAGGAGGGGAGCCCTGGACGGCTGTTTTCGTTCTTAAAGTTGGTTACATGTGTCACAAGTGTTACCATAACATTCATGCTGTTCTTCAATTTTTTCTCCACATTGTGCACATTGTTTAGCAGGTAGGTTTTTAAAAAACTCGATTACATTTTCAATCATCAGGTTAACCTCCTTCTCTATTCTGTACTAATACTGTTCTAATTAATTATAGTGTATTATAACAGTCGGTTAAATGTCAATACAAAACCTCTTTATTCATATATAGTGTATGTAGAACCTATAAAAGGAGAGATGCAATTTGTATTTTATTGATAATAAAGGCATCACTGATCCTCGGATTAACTTAGCAATTGAGGAATATGCGCTAAAAACAATGGATGTCGATAAAGATTCATATTTTCTGTTCTATATCAATGAACCTTCAATCATCATTGGTAAAAATCAAAACACAATTGAAGAAATCAATACAGATTATGTAGAGTCGAACGGAATTCATGTCGTGAGAAGACTTTCAGGTGGTGGGGCAGTTTACCACGACTTAGGTAATTTGAATTTTAGCTTCTTGACGAAAGATGACGGAGATAGCTTCCGAAACTTTAAAAAATTTACTCAACCGATTGTAGACGCTTTAAAAGAAATGGGCGTGGATGCAGAATTATCTGGACGAAATGATATTTTAGCTGGTGGAAGAAAAATATCTGGTAATGCTCAATTCTCAACCAAAGGACGTATGTTCAGTCACGGTACTTTAATGTTTGATACAGAAATTGAAGCTGTTGTTTCTGCATTAAAAGTACGTAAGGACAAAATTGAGTCAAAAGGAATCAAATCGATTCGTAGTCGTGTAGCAAACATTATGGAATTTATCGAAGAACCTATCAGTATTGATGAATTCCGTTTAAAACTTCTTCACTCGATTTTCGGTGGAGAAGAAGAAGTGAAAACGATCGAACTAACAGAAGAAGACTGGGCGAATATTCACGCACTCTCAAAAGAGCGTTATGCAAATTGGGAATGGAATTATGGGAAGTCTCCGGCATTTAATATGTCGCATTCCGAACGATTCCCAGTTGGCGGTATCGATGTACGTCTTCAAGTTAAAAATGGAGTCATTGAAGATGCACATATTTATGGCGACTTCTTCGGTGTTGGCGATGTTGCTGACATAGAAGCATTGTTAGTTGGCACAGCTTATGAAAAATCAGCAATCACTGAAAGTCTTGGTGATATCGATATCACAACCTATTTAGGCGGCATAACGAAAGAGCAGTTTTTACAATTAATTTATTAAGTATTAATGGGGAGTCTGACTTGAGTCAGGCTCTTTTTATTGTAGACAATTAAAAATGTGGATTTCCATTGCTGTGGACGCTTTCCCCGGAGATCAAGAGGTAAATATTTTACAAACATATATAGAATTCTTTTGATCTATAGACATCGAGCCACATTGGCGGTTTTCACATTTCTTGGTAGAATAAAGAAAAAGAGTAAAGGGGGAGGCACATATGACGTCACATCGGATTTATATAGTAGAAGATGATCGTAAAATTGCCTCGCTACTTGCCGATACGTTGCGCAAATATCAGTATGAGGTAAAAACAGTCGATGACTTCGATAATATCTTAGAAGAGTTTGAAGCCTTTGATCCGCATCTCATACTATTGGATATTAACTTACCTTCTTATGACGGCTATTATTGGTGCCGTCAGTTCCGATTGAAAACGACTTGTCCAATCATTTTTATTTCTGCAAGGTCTGGGGATATGGATCAAGTTTTTGCACTCGAAAATGGAGGTGACGATTTCATTACGAAACCTTTCCATTACGAAATCGTCCTAGCCAAAATAAGAAGTCATTTACGACGCACTTACGGAGAGTATGCAGCAAAACAAGAAGAACGAACAATTAAACTAGGTAAGCTTTGTTTATATTTAGAGCGAATGGAATTACATACGAAAAGCCAAGAAATCCCGTTGCAAAAGAGGGAGTGTACGATTCTCGAGTTACTAATGGAGCAATCGCCAAAAGTCGTAACACGTGAACAACTTCTCGAAGAACTATGGGATGATCAAGCTTTTGTTGATGAGAATACATTAAACGTTAACATGACGCGTGTAAGAAAAAAATTACAGGATTACGGTATCACTTCTACAATTGAAACGGTTCGAGGCGCAGGATATCGATTCGTACTAAGTAAAGAGGAATCATCATGAATATTCGATTGTTTATGAAGGAGCATATGGCTTATGTGCTATTTCAGTTTATTTTAGTGCTATTTATCATGTCATTGTATTGGTTAGATGGATTTCGAAACATTGATACAGCGATTTACTCGGTTGTCATTAGCACCATGCTCATTTTGTCTTTTTTAGTAGGTCGATATGTAAAAAGATATTCTTTTTACCAAAAGATATTGTCACAGCCGATTGAAATGGAAGCGGCATTGCAACACAATGCGAAATCTCCTGAACAAGAACAAGTGGAAATCTTTAGTCAAAGCCTCTATCGACTGTATCAAAATGAAGTTCAAGCTCTCTATGCGAATCAAAACAGACACTTACAATTTATGAATCAATGGGTTCATCAAATGAAAACTCCTCTTTCTGTGGCTGAGTTATTGCTACAAGAAGAAGGAGAAGTGAATAAGAAGAGCTTACAAGAAGAAATTGATCGTTTAAAACGGGGATTAGATTCCGTGTTAATAAATGCGCGGATCGATACATTTGAGCAAGATATGCAAGTGGAACAAGTACAGTTAAAGCAACTCGTTTCTGAAGTGGTTTCTGAACATAAACGATTATTTATTACCCATCATGTTTATCCGGTTATTACAATTGATGAGAAATATGTGATTACAACCGATGTTAAATGGTTGCGTTTTGTGTTAGGTCAATTTATCACGAACGCAGTGAAATATACGTTTGAAGAAGGAAAGAAAGTGTTTATTGAAGCAAGTTGTCATAATGGATATGTCTTATTAGCTGTTAGGGATGAAGGAATTGGCATTCCTAGTGCGGACTTGCCACGAGTCACGAAAGCCTTTTTCACGGGTGAAAATGGTCGTAAAACGGGTGAAAGCACAGGTATGGGTTTGTACTTAGCGAAAGAAATTTGTGAGAAGCTAGGCCATACACTCACGATTGAATCCGAACCTAAAATGGGAACGAAGGTTTCTGTTTTATTTAAAAATCAAGATGCTGTCAAGAGAGGTGAACTAGAAGATGCCGATATTGAAAATGGAAGATGTGACGAAAGTCTATGAGGGGAAAGTGACGCACCGAGCATTAAACCAATTAAGTTTTGAAGTAAGTAAAGGTGAATTTGTCGCTGTGATGGGTCCTTCAGGTAGTGGGAAGACGACGTTGTTAAATATTATCTCTACCATTGATACGGCGACTTCCGGTTATGTAACGATTGACGGAATGCGTCCTGAAGAAATGACGAAAAACGAGCTGGCTCTATTTCGACGGAGACAGCTCGGATTTGTTTTTCAAGACTTTAATTTAATGCAAATGCTCACGGTTGAAGAGAACATGGTGTTGCCACTAACCCTAGATGGTCATTCAGTTGCTGAAATGCAAAAAAGGCTAACCGATATTTCATTAAAATTAGACTTACAAAACATCTTAAACAAACGACCGAATGAAATTTCGGGAGGACAAGCTCAACGTACGGCTATAGGTCGAGCTCTTATTCATCAACCTGCATTCATTTTAGCGGATGAACCTACAGGGAATTTAGATTCAAAAGCTTCGCGTGACGTGATGGAGTTATTAATGAAAGTCAATCGCGAACAAAATACAACCATTCTAGTTGTCACACATGATCCGATTGCAGCAAGTTACTGCGATCGAGTGGTATTTATTAAAGATGGTGAATTTTTTAACGA
Source organism: Bacillota bacterium (assembly GCA_018816185.1). Lineage (GTDB taxonomy): Bacteria > Bacillota > Bacilli > Bacillales_A > Planococcaceae > Paenisporosarcina. The sequence goes on along the minus strand of JAHIWI010000300.1, from coordinate 69 downwards.
GATTTATAGCGATGAACGAAGACAGACTTTTTTCCAACGCATCTTAAATGTATTATCGCTTCTTGGAGG
>JAHIWI010000059.1 GCA_018816185.1 Bacillota bacterium | reverse complement strand
TATTCACTAGATTTCGATTTCGACTTATTAAAATCAGGGTTGTCTGAAGTGATGATTCCTTCGCATGTATTAACTTTACCCGTAAAAGAATTGATAGCGAAGGTAGCGTTTTTATATTCGTTTAATCCTATCGACATGCAAAAGGTTGTTATGCTCGCGATTGATGATCAAAATCGGATTACGGAAGAGCGTTTAAAAAAATCAGCAGCAGATTTTTATAAATTGACGGTTTCTTCTAAACCACCTAAGCTCATGAAACAAGTGAAAAATACAACTGAGCCTGCTAGTCCAATTGCAAAATCATCAAAGGATGAATTGTTGATTAAATATCTCGAAGAAACACCTCCGCTCGAAGTGTTAAGAGATATTTCAAAAGGTAGAGAACCGATGCCGATTGAAGTAGAATTGGCTAACGAATTGGTCATGAAATATGAACTACCACCGCCAGTGGTGAATGTGTTGCTTCAATTTGTTTTAATACGTGCAAAAATGAAATTAAATAAAAACTATGTCCATAAAATTGCGGCTCATTGGCAACGAGAAAATGTTCAAACCGCAAGAGAAGCAATCGATATTTCGAGAAAAGAACATGATCAATATCTAGATTGGCAAAATAGTGCATCAAAACCTGCAGCTTTCCGCAAAAAGGGAACACGAGATGAAAAAGTTCCGGAATGGTTCTTTAAAGCCAAAGAAAGCCGAGCGACTAAACAAACAATTGAAAATGAAGTCACTGAAGACTTTGAAATTGAGAAACAAAAATTGCTTAAGAAACTCGGTGTAACAGAGGGGCAGGCGAAATAAAATGGAACCGATTAGTGAAACATTAAAACGAGTAGTAAATGCGCCAGAATTCTCTAAACGATATGACAATATGAAAGCAGAAATATTAGAGAATCCCGGAGTCCAACAGTTCTTATCTCAACATGCTGATGAAGTGAATAAAGCGATGGTGGATAGAAGTTTAGGGAAACTATATGAATACACGACTCAAAATCATGATTGTGAAAATTGCGCAAACGTCGCTCAATGCTCGAACATGATGAAAGGATTCGTCCCTAACCTCGTAATTACTAGAGGTAGTATTGATATTGAATACACAAAGTGTAATCAGAGACTAATTGAAGAAGAGCGTCGCCACGTATCTGAAATGATATCAAGCATGCATATGCCGAAAGATGTATTAAAGGCTAGACTTGCTACTGTCACATACGATCATAATACGCGAGTTAACCTGGGATCTGCCGCACAAACTTTCTTAGAAGAAGTGAAAACCGAAGGAAGTTTACCTGCAAAAGGTTTTTATATTTACGGTGAATTCGGTGTTGGTAAGTCATATGTTTTAGGTGCGCTTGCGAATGAACTGGCTGAATTACGAATAAAAACCGTTCTTGTCTATGTTCCTGAATTCCTTAGAGAAATGAAACATGCGATTCAAGATCAATCGTTACAAGAAAAAGTGGATTATGTGAAAAAAGCTCCTGTATTAATGTTAGACGATTTAGGTGCAGAAACACTTTCTAGCTGGACAAGAGATGAAATTTTAGGAACCGTATTACATTATCGAATGGCTGAAAACCTTCCTACTTTTATTACCTCGAATTTTGATTATGACGGATTAGAAGATCACTTAGCCTACTCAGGTAAAGGTGAACGCGAGTTAGTAAAAGCAGCAAGAATAATGGAAAGAATTCGTTCCATAACAATTCCAATGAGATTAAGTGGGAAAAATAGAAGAGATGGCTAAAATGAGATGTCCCAAAAGTCATGTATGATGACTCTTGGGACATTTTTTTAGTATGTAGATGGTAGATGCGTCAAATCATCTCTAGAGTCAATAAATGAGTTGCGAGCGCCAAATTTTTTTGAGTTTGCGCCATATTATGACGATTAAACGCCATATTATCGGACGGTATCGCCATATTATATGTTCCAATAGCAATAATTTTTATTTGAATATTGCGAATATCTTAAAGTCGTTTGCGATTGGTTGACTTTTTATTAATTCGATTTATAATTGATATTGAGAATCGTTTTCAATAACAAATCATTTAATAAAGGGAGAGACAACAAGTGAAAAAAATATTATTTCTATTATTATCATTTACCCTGTTAGTTTTAACTGCATGTGGTAATGACCAAGCAACAAAAACGACTGATACAAAAGAGGTAAAAGAAACAAACGAAAGTATGGAAGTGAACTTATACACAGCTCGTCATTATGATGTTGACGATGAATTATATGCGAAATTTACAGAAGAAACAGGAATTAAAGTAAATGTTATTAAAGGTGAGGCTGATGAATTACTAGAGCGTATTAAGCGTGAAGGTGATGCAACAGCAGCAGATTTATTTTTAACTGCAGATGCTGGACGTTTATTCCGTGCCAAAGACGATGGTTTATTACAAGCAGTATCTAGTGATGTCTTAGACGAGCAAATTCCAGCTAATTTCCAAGACGAAGATCAAATGTGGTACGGCTTAACTAAACGTGCACGTGTTATTGTTTACAATAAAGAAACAGTGAAACCAGAAGATTTATCGACTTACGAAGCTTTAACGGAAGATCAATGGAAAAGTCGTGTTTTAATTCGTGGTTCTGAAAATATTTATAATCAATCTTTATTAGCATCATTTGTTGAAATCGAAGGCGAAGAAAAAGCGAAAGAGTGGGCTGCAGGACTTGTAGCAAACTTTGCACGTGACCCTGAAGGTGGAGATCGTGACCAAGCTAAGGCAATTGCTGCAGGTATTGGTGACGTAGCAATCATGAATACGTACTACCTTGGACAAATGCTGAACTCCGAAGATGCAGAAGAAGTTAAAGTTGCTGAAGGTTTAGGTGTTTTCTTCCCTAACCAAGAAACAACAGGAACTCATGTAAATGTAAGTGGAGCTGGAGTAGTTAAAACAGCTAAAAATAAACAAAACGCAATTAAGCTTTTAGAATTCTTATCAGCACCAGAAGCTCAAGGTGAATTTGCAAAAGCAAATTATGAATACCCAGTGAATGAATCTGTAGAACCTACAGAATTATTGAAATCATGGGGCGAGTTTAAAGAGCAAAACATCTCATTATCAGCTTTAGGTGATCATAATGCGAAGTCTATTTTAATCTTTAATGAAGTAGGCTGGAAATAAATAAATACAATTCCCTTGTTACAATTTTCGTAACAAGGGTTTTCTTACATTAATTTCTGTTAACATGTATATGGATAACAGAAAGGGACCACTTTCTTATTTATTAAGAATAGTATGTGTTTCTAATATTAGTTACGAGGTGTAGGGGCGTTATGCAAAGGAAATTTACAAATTTTAATAGTTGGACCGTGACGGCGGCAGTTATCATGCTCTTGTTGTTTTTGCCGAATTTAACGATCGTAACTGGCATATTCACACCTACAAATGAAAACTGGGAGCATATGAAAGAATTTGTTCTAAGTTCATTCATTAAAACATCTCTAATACTAATAAGTGCTACTGCCATTCTAACCATAACGATTGGACTGAGTTTGGCATGGCTTATCGCACAATATCAGTTTCCGCTAAGGAATTTTCTTAAATGGGCACTCATTTTACCTCTTTCAATTCCACCTTTCATCGGTGCGTATACGTATCATGGAATTGTGAATTATACAGGGATTGTTCAATCGACGCTTCGAGATCACTTTGGTTTAAATTTGAGTCCAGCGTTCTTTGATATTATGAATTTACCTGGTGCCATTTTCATATACACGATGTTTTTATATCCATATGTATACACGATTACTCGGATATTTTTGTCGCAACAATCAGCTTCACTAATTGAAAGTGCACGAATGCTAGGTAAGGGACCTTGGCGAACTTTTTTCCAAGTAGTCATTCCTATTTCTCGCGTATCAATCATTGGTGGTGCAAGTTTAGTTGTTCTTGAAGTCTTAAATGATTATGGCGTGGTTAAATATTACGGAATTCAAACCTTTACGACCGCAATTTTTCAAACATGGTTTGGATTAGGCGATATAGAATCTTCTATTAAACTTGCTGCATCCTTAATGGGGTTTGTGATTCTAATTTTAATGATCGAAAAGATTTTGCGTGGAAGAAGACAATATAGTTATTCCACTACAAAGGTCCGTCCGTTACCTTTAATAAAATTAAATGGATGGCGTGCAGGAATTGCTACAGCATACGGTTTACTGATTTTAAGTTTAGGATTTTTTGTACCAATCGCTCAATTGATCGATTGGATGATTTTAACCATTGGTACGATTCCTATGGGTGAATTCTTAACTTATGTTAAAAATTCCGTACTAGTTGCTGGTATAAGTGCAACGGCAATTATTGTTTTTGCCTTGATTGTGGGTAACTTTAGTCGTCTTGTACATGGTAAAATAGCAAAATTATTGCCGAAACTAACAATTCTCGGTTATTCTATACCAGGTGCGGTAATTGCAGTTGCAGTAGTCACTGCTTTTATAGCCCTTGATCGATTTTTAGTTCCACTGTATCGATTAATTGGAATGGAAACCACTTTATTTTTGAGTGTAAGTTTAGTTATGTTAATATCTGCTTACATTATTCGATTCTTTGCTATCGGCTATAATTCAATTGAATCTGGTTATGATAAAATTGGAACAGATTTCCGAGATG
>JAHIWI010000299.1 GCA_018816185.1 Bacillota bacterium | reverse complement strand
GACTTTGAACCTTTAAATGCAGCTCGCAACTGGTACCCGAAAATGTATCAACGAATGAACGAAATCATTAAGATTTTCGGCGCTTCCGGTTTAATGGCACTTCCTACAGAAGCTGACTTTAGCAATGCAGAAGTGGGTGCTCTAGTTCATCGCTATACACAAGGGGCTAATATTAATGGTGAGGAAAAAGTACAACTATTCCGCTTAGCCTGGGATATTTCAATCAGTGCCTTCGGGAATCGTCAAGCATTGTATGAATATTATTTCTTCGGTGACCCAGTGCGAATGTCAAATGCCTATTATGATCAGTTCGATAAAGAACCGTACAAAAACATGGTAAATGACTTCTTAAATCGAACGAAAAAAGAAGCAGGTATTTTCTCATAACACCGATTTCATTTCTTACATGAAGAGAGGAGATTAAAAGATGCATTTAAAAGAGCAAGAAATAGATGATCGATTATTTCGAAATGCCATGGGAAGTTTTGCAACTGGCGTAACTGTTATCACAACTGAAGTCTCAGGTGAGGTTCATGGTATGACAGCGAATGCATTTATGTCTATCTCCTTAAAGCCGAAGCTTATCGCAATTAGTGTGGGAGAAAATGCTAGAATGCTAGGATTTATTAAAGATTCAAAGCAATTCGCAGTAAATGTTCTATCGTCGGCTCAACAAAATGAGTCGAAACAATTTTCTGGTCAATTGAACTTAGAGCATGAAGTTCAGTTTGTTACTTATATGGGCGTTCCAATTCTTGCCGACTCATTGGCAGTTATAACGTGTGACCTACATAGCGAGTATATTGTCGGGGATCACACCGTATTTATTGGCCAAGTAACGGGCATTAAATTAGAAGAAAAAGATCCATTAATCTATAGCCAAGGTAAATACCGCGAATTAAAAGAGCTGGAAATCTGACTTGCGCCAGATTCAATACGAAAGGAGTAGATATTATTGGCATACGAAGAAGCTAAGAAAAAATTAAGAGGTTCAATTTGTCCTGTCATTACCCCGTTTACAGAGAACGGTGAAATAGATGAAAAAGCATTTGTTGAGTTAATTAATTGGCAAATTGAAAGTGGTAGTCACGGTATATCTGTGACAGGAACGAGTGGAGAGCCAAGCTCGTTAACCCTCGCTGAGAGAAAACATGTGATGGATTTAGCTAAAAAGACCATTAATGGTCGCGTGTTCTTTGCTCCAGGAACAGGTTCGACAAACCACGATGAAACGATGGAACTAACGAAATATGCGGAAGAAATCGGTGCAGATGCAGCGATGGTTATCGTTCCTTATTACAATAAACCAAATCAAGAAGCTCTGTACCAGCATTTTAAAACAGTAGCAGATTCAGTAGAAACACCAATCATTATTTATAACATTCCAGGTCGTTCTGCTGTCAATATGGAAGTGAAAACGATGAAGAGATTAGCGGAAGATTGTCCAAATATCGTTGGCGTGAAAGAAGCAAATAAGGATTTCGAACATGTTAATCGTGTATTACTGAATTGCGGAAGGGACTTCCTTCTGTATTCAGGCATTGAACTTCTCTGCTATCCGATGCTCGCAATTGGTGGGGCTGGCTTTATTAGTGCTACAGCGAATGTTGAGCCCGTAAAAGTAGCTGAACTCTATAATGCCTGGGAAGCGGGTGACGTGGCTCGATCACAGGATCTTCATTTTGAATTAATGAATTTAAATGATGTGTTATTTAAAGACACAAATCCTGGCCCAGTTAAAGTTGCACTTGGCATGATGGGTAAAATTAATCCTAAACTTCGATTGCCATTAGGATTCCCATCTGAACAATTAGTTACTGAAGTTCGTGACACTCTGATTGATCTAGGGAAATTGCCAAAAGAAGCAGCTGTTAAATAGCCGAAGATTTACAGAACTGAATCGTGACAATAAATGAAGGATATAGGTGATTCATATGGTATCTTCTCGTGAAAAAGTTTCATATAAACATGAAACACAAAGCAATATCTTGTTATATATTAACGGAGAATTCACACCTGCTTCTAATGGAGCAACG
>JAHIWI010000298.1 GCA_018816185.1 Bacillota bacterium | reverse complement strand
CCTCATTAACACAGTGATTATTGCATTACTTTCAGCTTTAATCTCAACTGCAATTGGCGTCATGGGTGCGATTGGCATCGTGTATATGCGCAATCGCAAATCACGTAATGCCCTTTTATCTCTTAATAATATTTTGATTGTAAGTCCAGATGTTATTATTGGGGCGTCTTTCTTGATTTTATTTACCATCATTGGGGTGAAGTTAGGATTTATATCTGTCCTAATTTCTCATATTGCTTTTAGTGTACCCATTGTTGTGATTATGGTTTTACCGAAGCTTCAAGAAATGAGTAGTTCTTTAATTGACGCAGCGCTCGACTTAGGCGCATCAAAACGTGAGTTACTAACTCGCGTTATTATTCCATACATTAAACCAGGAATTTTTGCAGGTTTCTTCTTAGCCCTTACTTATTCTCTTGATGATTTTGCTGTTACTTTCTTTGTAACAGGAAATGGGTTTACCACTCTTTCAGTTGAAATCTATTCCATGGCTCGTGCTGGCATTACATTAACAATAAATGCTCTATCTGGCCTATTATTTATCGTTACATTACTATTAGTGCTCGGGTATTATGCTGTGACAAATCGCACGAAAAACCCACTAAGAACGGGGGTTCCAAAATGAAGGACATCATTCGAGCAGTCGTGATTATCGTCATTACTTGTGGACTTCTGTTTTATGCGCACTCTCAACTGAGTGAAAGTTCGGGTCGTACTGGAAAAGACACCATAACGGTTTATAACTGGGGTGAATATATCGATACAGATTTAGTCACTCAATTTGAAGAGGAAACGGGCATCAACGTCATTTATGAAACATTCGATTCAAATGAAGCGATGATGACGAAAATTGAACAAGGTGGAACAGCCTATGATGTCGCTATGCCATCTGAGTATGCGATTGAACAAATGAAGGAAAAAGATATGTTAATTCCGATCGACCATAGTAAAATTCCAAATCTAAAGAACATTGATCCTTACTTCTTAGATTTACCTTTTGATCCTGGAAACGAATATTCCATTCCTTATTTTTGGGGTACTGTTGGAATTGCCTTTAATCCCACATTACTTGATGGACAAACATTTGAAAGTTTGGACGATTTATGGGATCCATCATTAAAGAGCGAAGTTATTTTAGTTGATGGTGCTCGTGAAGTTTTGGGAATGGGACTAAATAGTCTCGGGTATTCATTGAACTCAAAGGATCCAAAAGAACTTCGAGCAGCGACGGACAAATTAAAAACATTGTCTCCGAATATTAAAGCAATCATCGGTGATGAAATTGTTGAAACACTTCGAAGAAATGAAGCGTCAGTCGCGTTAGTATGGTCAGGTCAAGCTGCGGATATCATGTACGTCAATGAAGATATCGATTATGCAGTACCTAAAGAAGGTTCGAATTTATGGTTCGATAACATGATTATTCCGAAAACAGCTGCCAATGTAGAGGGAGCACATAAATTCATTAACTTCATTTTAGATGCTGAAAACGCTGCACAAAATGCGGATTACGTTGGCTACTCGACTCCTAACGAAAAAGCGATTGAGTTAATGGACCCAGAGGTAACGGGTGATGAACGTTTCTATCCAACCGAAGAAATGCGTGAGCGTCTCGAAGTCTATGAAAATTTAGGTCTAGAAACACTTGGCACCTATAACGAATTATTTCTAGAGTTTAAAATGGATGCGCAATAAGTGTGATACGTAAATGGGAGTTCTAAAAGTCATCTATGATGACTTTTAGAACTCCCCTTTTTCTTTTATCACAATGATATTATTTTGGCTGAATCATAGAAGCGACTATGAACAATTACAACTGAGATGGCGATTCTTCTAACCAAGAATACGATTTTCGAACTGAGAACCTAAAAATTCTAACCAAGATCGCCAAATCTCTAACTGAGCCCATTCACCAACAGAAACACCTGCCAAGCGAAGCGGGCAGGGCTAATTGGGGCTGCACGCTATGCTTTTGCAGCCTTTTCTGTTGGATAGCCCCCTATTGAAATCTTGCTTCCTAGACAATTACATATGAACAATTACAACTGAGATGGCAATTCTTCTAACCAAGAATGCGATTTTTCGAACTGAGAACCTCAAAATTCTAACCAAGATCGCCATTATTCTAACCAAGAAGCGACCATACACCAACTGACATATAACTAAATATTCACCCAAGTCTTCTAATGGCATTTTTTTTATTTTGTGTTAAACTTTTAGATACTCGAAACAGTTTGAGCAAGAAAGAAGGATGTTATTATGGCGAGTAATTCGAATCGCTTTGCACTATATATTCTGATGTTTAATATGTTTATTGCGATGTCAGGAATCGGCTTGATTATTCCAATCATGCCTGAATACTTAGATACGTTTGGTGTGGCAGGACAAGCTTTAGGTTTTCTAATAGCGATGTTTGCATTTTCCCAATTCTTATTTTCACCTTTAGCAGGTGATTTATCAGATAAATTTGGTCGAAAGTATTTAATAATTGTTGGCTTAGTAATCTTTGGTTTATCGCAATTAATGTTCGGTATGGCTTCTGATTTATGGATTCTTTTTTTAGCACGATTCTTTAGTGGCGTTGGTTCAGCATTTATTGTCCCACCAATGATGGCTTTCGTAGCGGATATTACTACCGAAGAAGAGCGCGGAAAAGGAATGGGATTACTAGGTGCTTCCATGTCACTTGGCTTCATGATTGGACCGGCGATTGGAGGGTTTTTAGCAGAAGTTAGTTTGCGCTTCCCTTTCTACGTGGCCACTGCTGCGGCACTGATTTCTGCAGCTATTTCAATGTTCGTGTTACCAAACACGAAACCACCAGTTGTACAAACTGACTTAATTCGAAAAAGAGAAAATTTATGGGCTCAAATGAAGAGATCCACGACAACGCCTTATTTTATTATGTTAATTGTCGTCTTTGTGTTCTCTTTTGGTTTAGCAAATTTCCAAGCAACGATTGCCTTATACGTCGATAAAAAGTACGGCTTTACTCCTGGTGAAATTGCTATTTTAATTACGATGGGCGGATTTGTCGGGGTAATCGTTCAAACATTTGTTATTAATAAATTGTTTATGCGATTTGGTGAATTTAAAGTTATTTTAGTGAATTTACTTGTTTCTGCTTTAGCAATGATTAGTGTTCTATTTGTAGATGGATTTTGGCCTATTCTAATCGTTTCAAGTGTGTTCTTTACAGCTGCTTCTTTATTGCGACCAGCAGTAAATACATTAATATCGAAACAGGCTGGGAGTGAGCAAGGTTTTGCAGCTGGTATGAACAACGCCTATATGAGTTTAGGGAATATGGTGGGTCCAGCACTTGCTGGGATCTTATTTGATATTAATATGAGCTTCCCTTACATCGCAGGAACACTCGTCTTACTCATTTGTTTTGCGATTGCATTGTCATCTGCTCGCAAGCCTACTCTAATACAAGAAACATAAAAGGTAGATCCGATTCGGATCTACCTTTTTTTCTTATTTCAGCGTTTCCGCTTTCCTTTTAAAAGCTGTGAGACATTTGTTTGAACAGGTGTTTCTAATTCATTAGACTTTTGTTTGATTAACATGAAAGGAATTCTTGATAACATGCGATAGCCGAATCTTCTTAACGTTATATCGATAAAAAATAGCAACATGGCAAGGAGTATTAACCATTGTTGAATACTCTTAGACTCTGTACTCACGTATTGAATATCTCGCATAGCTTGTTCCGGTGACGATACGACTTCTCCTCCCGTGCGGTTTGCTATATCTGACAAGAGTCCTGCGTTTGGAGGTTGAATTTTATATTCGTCGCTATATGGAATTGAAATGCCTGCTTGATACAAACCATTTTGTTCATTGGAAATACGCAGGAATATGAGCCCTGGATCTGCTTTAAAAGATACCCGACTTTTTCCTGGTGCAATCGGTTCAGACAAACTCTCTATTTCCTCACCCGATTCATTCACAGCGACAATATCCAAAAAGGCTGATTGTCCTGAAGGATCTAATACTGTATAGGAACCATCTTCAGATTTTCGAATATCAAACGGAACTTCACTATAGGATGGCAATAATCGAGATACGGACGTATTCCAAAAGTTCCCCCACTGATCGAAGCGTGCAAAATCTCCGCTCCATGCACCGCTTGAATCCGATGTATAAGCAATTGTTCTTCCGAGTCCATACATCCATTCAGCTAGAACGGGATCTTCTTTCGTACTTTCTGCAATAACAGATGCTGTTTGTTTTGCAGTAGTTGCAATGTAGGCATTTATTTGTGGAACTCCTTTCTCAAATAAACTCATCCACGCTGGATCGCCTTGAATCGTAGGATAGAAAGGATTGTCTTCGATATAAGTTCTTGAGATCATAACGGTTTCTCTTGATAAAATTGCTGGAATCGTACTTTCATCCATTACATCATAAAATCGGCCAGTCCCCATTTGCGATAACCCTTCTAGTAAAGAACGATCTGCGTCTTGACCAATCGCTACAGTGGACAGTGTAATGTTATCGGCTAAACCGTCAGCTATAAGTGTTTCATAGTCATTTTGCGTAGCTGACTGTCCATCCGTCAATAAAATAATGTGCTTACGCTGAAGTTTCAAATCACTTAGCCTTTCATAAGCGAGTTCTAACCCTGGATAAATTTCGGTACCTCCACCAACACTAACCGATAAGATTTTTTCAAGTGCTTCCTCTTTGTCAGTGAGTGTTTTTGCCTCTATGATTTCCCAAGGTTTATCATCAAATGCAATGAAACCTAATGTATCGTCTTCTCGTAACAACTCTACTGAGCGAGCAGCAGCTTCTTTGGCTAACTCGAATTTATTCCCCATCATACTGCCTGATCTATCCATCACAATTATGAGTCCCAGTGAAGGCAATTGTTGCTTTCCTTTCACTTCCATTTCTACAGGAAGTAACTTTTCAATAGGTGTTTTAAAATACCCACCTAATCCAAAGCTATTGTCTCCCCCAACCATCATGAAGCCAACACCGAAGTTTTTAACTGCTTGTTCGATCACTTTCATTTTGTCTTCCCCAACTAAATAACCCGGTACGTTATCAAAAATAATGGCGTCGTACTTCAAATAATTGGACAAATCATAAGGTAAATCTACAGCTGCAATATTATCTGTGTTAATGACTTGCTGATCAATAAAGTCTGGAATTGGTGAGGTCACTTGATCGTTACTGACTACTAACAAACTTGGTGCACGCTCGACCATTGTGACACTAGTCAATTCATTATTTTCCAATAAAGCATCGTTCGTTAAATTCAATTGAACCTCATATTTTAATAATCCTTCACCAGTTGAGGCATGACGAAGTGTAAAGGTGTTCGTTCCAGCTTGGATTTCTACTTGTTGGGTCAACAAGAATTCATCATTTTCAGATAGAATGAGTTCACCTATCACATCTTTTGAAGACTCCACTTCAACAACAAGTTGCTGTTGCTCCCCTTCAAACGCAACTGGTGGAGTTTCAAAACTTGTAATCGCGGCATCATCCGATTGTGGCCGGTTCAACATATACGTATCAATTTCCACATGACTTCCCGTCATTCTAGCAAGTTGTTCTTGCACTGAGCCGCTATTTTCTAATCCATCTGACAGTAATACTACTCTCGTGGCTTTTTTTTGGTCTGCCAAATTTGTGGCTAACTGAATACTTTCAGCTATGTTTGTTTTTCCATCTTGATTCGAACCAACAAGTTCTGGCACATCTTTTGTGTCCAATGATAAGGGTACCTGCGTTTGAAAGGAATCATCAAATGTATAGATCCCTATTGCCTGATGATCTTTCTTTTTTGCAAGGGATTGTGTCAAAAATTCAGTTATTTGCAGTTCAGTTCCTGCAGTTGATGCAGATTGATCAACCACGAACAAAATTTGCTCTTCTTTAATGGGCAATAAAATCATTGGCCCCGTCATCGCAAAGATAAGTAAAAAAATAACAGTCGCTCTGATACCGACGATTATTTGTTGTTCTCGAGTTTGGTACTTCTTATGTTTCCATCTGTCATAGATGAAATAAGCAATTGGCAACAAAAAAAGAAGTAACCAAATGGGTGATTCAATTCGTAAGTCCACGACGTCTTTGCACCTCCCATTCTGCTAGTAATAATAAAATAATGAGAAGTAAGAACCATGAGACCATTGAAGTTTGAATGGTTTCCTTTAAAGTTGTGTCAGAAGATGTTCCAATCGAGTAGGAAGATCCGGTTCGGATTTCTTTCTCTTGTTGTTCTAACAAAACGACAAATTGTTTTTCGACATCCCCAGACCTTAATGAATACATGCCTGGTTTTGCAGGTGCTGTGAATTGACTTCCTTGTTGCAAGGAGGAGATGTATTCATTTTCTTCAGAAAACACTTCCCATTCTGCATCCTCTTCGTCCGCTACTAATGAAATTGACTTTTTTTCCTTAGGAGAGAATATCCCTAGATAATCACTGTTTGTCGTCATTTGCTCTGCTGTACTCCACAAAAATAAAGGAAAAGAAGGGTGCAACGGCCAATCAGTCATTTGGACATCGGCTAAAACGATTAGATCGCCTTTTTGGCTTCGTTGAATAAAAGGTTCTTCATTCACGCGAGCAATCGTTTCGTAATTTTCGAAAGGTGGATATAGGCTACTGACATATAGGTCGTCCAAACTAGCATAGGCAAAAACATCATCTCTTTCAGTCATGACAACACCATTCACCTCATGAGCTTTTTCATCATTTCGGCCAATTAATAACACAGGTGATGTCGCTGTTTCGAGTAAAGAAGTTTGATTTGTCACGATTATTCCCTCTTCTGAAAGATCACTTAATTGTTCAGAAGGTACGGAACTCACAGGAATAGACATCGCTTGAAAAGCTGCTGTTACCAACTGATGTAACTGATTATCAACAAAATTTTGGGATGTTTGTGACTGTAGTAAAACAGTGGATTCGTTATCAATTTGATAATCATCGTCAATTTGAAGAATAGCTTTTAAACCAGAAGCTAGTGGTAATTCTTTCATTGATAACGACAATGTTTCTTTTGCAGGGATACTAACAGGTTCTGAGTAAATCAGTTCATTATCATCGATTGAAGTAATAAGAAATCGACCTGTTTTTTCCTTAGATGAATCATTAACCAATTGAGCAAGGGCAGAAATTTTTTGATTGGTTTTGTTGGCACCAAATCTAAGAATCGATACATTTTCTAATGGTCCTTCAGATCCTTTAACAACCCAAGAAAGTCTTTCGTTCTCTAATGGGAGTTCAGTTCGATCTACATGATCTGTAAATAAATAAACAACAGTATCTTCACCTTTAACTAATGACTGTGTAAAATCCAACATTTTGGGTAAATGCTCTTGTTCATATTCAACTTCTAATTTATTAATAGCAGATTGAATTTTTGAGAGATCGCCTTCTTCCCGCAAGAGAATGGTAGGTTCTTCACCCATTTTCAGTAACGTGACAGGTTTACCTTCTAATTGCTCTGACAAAACCAACATGTCTCTTTTGTGTTGTTTAAAAATGCTTTCATTTTTCGAACCCGCAAGCATACTTGCTGATGTGTCGACCATCCAAATAATTTGCTCACCAGCAAGTGCACGAGATTTTATATAAGGCTGAAGCAAAGCAAAAGCGAGCAAAATTAAAGCAAGCATTTGGAGATAAAACAACGCATTTCGTTGCAAGTATTGTAAATAAGGAGAAACCTTTGTTTCTTTCATGACCGTTTCCCAAAAAAGAGTTGAAGAAATCGGTTGGTCTGTATATTTCTTTCTGAAAAAATAATAAAGTAGAACGATAAAAGGAATGAAAAATGCCCACAAAAATCCTAGTTGTCCAAAGCCCATGAATGGCTCACCTCAATTTATCCAGTTGGCACGAATCATTTGATGAAAAAAAATGTGGCTAATATCATCCTTCGTTTCAACTTTTAATGTATGAATGCCATAGCGACGGCAAAGAGAATCTAGCTCTTTAAAATGTTGAATTCTTTTCTTTTCGTATTCAGCAATTATTGTTTGAGAGACCGACACATTTACCCGTTGCTCTGTTTCTGAATCAATTAACTGTAAGTCTCCTGTAAAAGAAGGGTTGATATCCTCGCTAGACTGAATCAGCAATAAACGAATGTCTTGTGAAAATTTGGGCATTTTCCGAAGCATTTTCTCCCATTCCTCAATTGGCTCTAATCCATCAGTTAGGATAAATAACACTGTGCAATCCTTCGCAATATGCTGAGGGGTGATGGAAGTAAACAATTGAGTACTTGTCGGATTCGGCAGTTTCGAAACATGAGATGAAAAAGCTTTTCGATAAACAGCCCCTTTTCTTCTAAAAGGAATTGTCTTCTCCTCAGATACCAAGGCAAATGATAATCGATCATCTCTCCCAAGTACCAACTGACCTATGGAACTAGCTAATTGTTTAGCCAAAGTCCACTTTTTCTCGTTTTTCATAGATTTAGATCCATCAAGTACAATATGGACACGCATTTCTTGCTCATCCAAAAATCGTTTAATGAAATATTTATCTGTGCGTGCAAAAACATTCCAATCAATTTGACGCACATCGTCCCCTGGGTAATACTCTCGAAAATCGGAAAAATCAAGTGAGGAACCAAAACGCATCGAGCGATGAGATCCTTTGTGCTGACCGCGCAATTTAGATTTTGTTGCAATCTGTAGTCTTCCTATTTTAGAAGACCAATCTTCAGGTAAAAGTGAAGTAGTATTCATGTCAACTGACCTTGTTTAATCGTCAGAAGTAATTGATCTAAAATAGAGTCAGCTGTTTTTCCTTCTGCCTCCCCTTCGTAATTCAATAACATCCGATGTCTAAGTGCTGGTTTTGCTACCGATTTAATATCTGCGATCGACACATGATATCTTCCAGCCATCAATGCTCTAGCTTTTGCTAAACGTATTAAGCTTTGTAACCCCCGTGGACCACTGCCGTATTGTACAAACTGTCGCACCTCTTCAGTAGCCTCTTCATTAGGGTGAGTGGCTGAAGTTAAGTCGATTGCATACGAAAGCATATCTTCAGCAATCAAAACTTCCTTAACCATTTGCTGAGCTTCCACTAACTCATTCGTGTTCATGATTTTCTGAAGTTGAACAGAAGTTGCGCCAGTCGTTCTTAAAACAATTTCTTTCAATTCTTCTTTCGTTGGGTAGTTCACCAAGATTTTGCATAAGAACCGGTCCATTTGAGCCTCTGGAAGAGGATATGTACCTTCCATTTCAATCGGATTTTGTGTTGCTAACACAAAAAATGGACGCGTCATTTGTTTTGTCTCACCTAATACGGTAACTGTTTTTTCGCCCATTGCTTCTAATAATGCACTTTGTGTTTTAGGCGTAGCACGATTGATTTCATCTGCAAGGACCATTTGACTAAAAATAGGACCTTGTTTAAAGGAGAATTGCTGTCTCCCATCCTCGGATTTTTCAATAATACTAGTACCTGTAATATCGGAAGGCATTAAATCGGGTGTAAACTGAATACGAGAAAAAGACAAATCCAACACGTCAGAAATTGTTCGTATGAGCATTGTTTTCCCTAAGCCCGGTAATCCCTCTAACAGTGCGTGCCCATCTGCTAATACAGAGTAAAGGGTGAAATCGACTGCTTCATTCTGACCAACGATAAACTCGCTTATTTCTTGTTTAACTAATTGTAATCGCTTGCTCATTTCTACATAATTCTCTGGTGTAAATGACATGTAAACCTCCTCATTCCTCACGTGTTTCGATTGATGAAAAATAATCTTGAACGATTCTCTGTAAGTCTGGTGGTAACTGCATGCGTTTGGAACTGTTTAAATAGGAGTCCTTGTAATTGCCGATTACTTCACCATATGGTTTCACAGTTCCTCTAGCTATTGGAGCATCCGTTTTTTGCTCCTCTGCAGAAGAGCCTTCTCCTAGTTTTCCACTATCCGTACTTGATTGGCTCGATCCACCTATTCGTGAAGGAACAGATAGGAGGTCTCTACTACCCGATCCTTGACCTGCACCAAGTCCTTGGCCTTGACTTTGCCCTTGCCCTTGGCCTTGTCCTTGACCTTG
>JAHIWI010000297.1 GCA_018816185.1 Bacillota bacterium | reverse complement strand
TTTATGTAAGGGGGAAAGAAGATGACCACTGTTTGTTTAATAAGGCATGGAGAGACTGATTGGAATTCAATTGGAATGCTACAAGGAAGAAAAGATATACCTTTGAATGAAGCGGGAATTCTGCATGCTAAGCAATGTCGCCAGGTTCTTACATCCTCACATTGTGATGTAGTTATAACTAGTCCATTAAAAAGAGCAAAACAAACGGCGACAATTATTAATGAAAAACTAAATGTTCCCGTTATTGAGATGGTTGATTTTGTCGAACGAGATTTTGGATTAGCGGAAGGAATGACATACGATGAAAGAAATTCCAAGTTTCCTAATCGAAGTTATCCTAACCAAGAAGAAAGAATATCCTTTCACAAAAGGGTAATGGAAGGATTGAACACCATTAATCATAGATATGTGGACAACAAAATATTGCTTGTTGCCCATGGTGGTGTAATCAACGCTATTTTAGCTGAATTATCTAATGGGGAGATTGGTTCTGAGAAAACCGATTTATTAAATGGCTGTATGAGTAACATTTTCATGCAGGACGGTAAATGGTTTATTAAAGATTACAATCAAATTTCTCATCTTTCCATTATTAAGTAATTTGCTAATTACATATTTGAAAAATAAATAATTATTTCTAGCTAAGGACGCATATCCAACAAAGGATTGCGTCCTTTTTTTAATAAAAGATTGAGTTATCCAGGGTTATTTGAAATAATTGGAATTGAGTGAATAGGTAGAAAAAGGATGGTTGGTATGAAAACATTGGAAAGCAAGAGGTACATTGTCGAAGAAAAAATCAGTTATACACCGATGATTGGAAGACTACTCTCAATGATGGAGTATACGAGGCTGACAACATTAGAAGCAGTGAATGATTTAACGCAAGAGCAGTTGGATTATCGCATTGACGGGAAAGGTAATTCAATCGGTGCCCTGTTATATCATATAGCATGTTTGGAAGAAATCTATGTAATCACATCATTAGAAGCCCGTGATCCGAATGAAGAAGAAGTGCAAAGGTTAACTGTGGGTTTAGAGCTTGGTGAAAAAGCACATGAAGAAATACATGGTAAAGAAATAGAATTCTATAAGCAACAGTTAGAAGTCGTTAGGAAACGAACGCTCGAATTGTTTAAGGGGATTGAGGATACTTGGTTAGACAAAGTTACACCGTTTGGACCAGAATATTTAGCGAATAATTATTTTAAATGGTTCCATGTTTTTGAAGATGAATTAAATCATCGGGGACAAATAAACCTCATACGAAATCATATGAAAAGTAAATAGAAGATTGTAGAGTGTCAACGAAATGGAGAATGAGTAAATGACAGATATAACTATTGTAAAAGCAGCTAGTCAGGATGCAGAAAAATTAACCGAAATAATGAAAATCACTTTTGATGAAGAAGCAAAGAAATGGCTATCAGATCAAGATAATGTAACGGATTACAATATTCAACCTCCTGGGTATTCATCGAAAGAAATGAATTTGTATATGATTAATCATTTAAACTATTTTAAGGTTTTATGGAATGAAGAAATTGTTGGTGGAATTATCGTGACGATTTCAGGGCAATCGTATGGAAGAATTGACCGAATCTTTATTGAGCCAAAGTTTCAAGGGAAAGGGTTTGGTTCAAGTGTTATTACGTTAATTGAAAAAGAGTTTCCGAATGTTAGAGCTTGGGATTTAGAAACTTCGAGTCGGCAAATCAATAACCATCGCTTTTATGAAAAAATGGGCTATCGAACAACCTTTGAAACTGATGATGAATTTTGTTACATCAAACGAATAGCAACTTCAAATCAACAGGATAATTTAATCGAAAATGAAAACATCTCGAATAGACAATATGAAAATTGCAACATGTCAAACACGGAAGGTTACCAAGTGAATTTGCAAGGTAGCTCTTTTAGCAATAGCAATTTAATGAGCAGTCAAGTGAGTAACTGTAATCTAAGCCAGTCAACGTTCCAAAATATTAACTTTAGGAATGCACTTTTTGCCGATCTTAATCTTTCTAAAAGTAAATTTATCCATGTCACA
>JAHIWI010000296.1 GCA_018816185.1 Bacillota bacterium | reverse complement strand
TTTATGTAAGGGGGAAAGAAGATGACCACTGTTTGTTTAATAAGGCATGGAGAGACTGATTGGAATTCAATTGGAATGCTACAAGGAAGAAAAGATATACCTTTGAATGAAGCGGGAATTCTGCATGCTAAGCAATGTCGCGAGGTTTTTAAATCCTCACAATGGGATGTAGTTATTACTAGTCCATTAAAAAGAGCAAAACAGACTGCGACAATTATTAATGAAAAACTAAATGTTCCTGTTATTGAGATAGTTGATTTTGTTGAACGAGACTTTGGTTTAGCGGAAGGAATGACATACGATGAAAGAAACTCAAAGTTTCCTAATCGCATTTATCCTAAGCAAGAAGAAAGAATATCTTTTCACAAAAGGGTAATGGAAGGATTAAACACCATTAGTAATAGATTTGGGGACAACAAAATATTGCTGGTTGCCCATGGTGGTGTAATCAACGCTATTTTAGATGAATTATCGAATGGGAAGATTGGTTCTGGGAAAAACGATTTACTAAATGGCTGTATGAGTAACATTTTCATGCAGGAAGGTAAATGGTTTATTAAAGATTACAATCAAATTTCTCATCTTTCCATTATTAATTAATTTACTAATTACATATTTGAAAAATAAATAATTATTTCTAGCTAAGGACGCATATCCAAAAAAGGATTGCGTCCTTTTTTAATAAAAGATTGAGTTATACTCTTTTATTTGAAATAATTGGAATTGAGTGAATAGGTAGAAAAAGGATGGTTGATATGGAGTATACGAGGCTGACAACGTTAGAAGCAGTAGATGATTTAACACAAGAGCAGTTGGATTATCGCATAGACGGGAAGGGGAATTCAATCGGTGCCCTGTTATATCATATGGCATGTTTGGAAGAAATTTATCTAATCACATCATTAGAAGACCGTGATCCGAATGAGGAAGAGGTTCAAAGGTTAACTATGGGGTTAGAACTTGGTGAAAAAGCACATGAAGAAATACATGGTAAAGAAATAGAATTCTATAAGCAAAAGTTAGACGTCGTTAGGAAACGAACGCTCGAATTATTTAAGGGGATTGAGGACATTTGGTTAGACAAAGTTACGCCACTTGGACCTGTATATTTAGCGAATAATTATTTTAAATGGTTCCATGTTTTTGAAGATGAATTAAATCATCGGGGACAAATAAACCTCATACGAAGTCATATGAAAAGGAAATAGAAGCTTGAATAGTTTCAACGAAATGGAGAATTAGTAAATGACAGATATAACAATTGTAAAAGCAGCTATTCAGGATGCAGAAAAATTAACCGAAATTATGAAAATCACTTTTGATAAAGAAGCAAAGAAATGGCTATCAGATCAAGAAGATGTAACGGATTACAATATTCAACCTCCTGGGTATTCATCGAAAGAAATGAATTTGTATATGATTAATCATTTAAACTATTTTAAGATTTTATGGAATGAAGAAATTGTTGGTGGAATTATCGTGACGATTTCAGGGGAATTGTATGGAAGAATTGACCGAATCTTTATTGAACCAAAATCCCAAGGAAAAGGGATAGGTTCAACTGTTATTACCTTAATTGAAAAAGAGTTTCCGAATGTTAGAGCTTGGGATTTAGAAACTTCGAGTAGGCAAATCAGTAACCATCGCTTTTATGAAAAAATGGGCTATCGAACAACCTTTGAAACTGAAGATGAATTTTGTTACATCAAACGAATAGCAACCTCAAATCAACAGGACAATTTAATCGAAAATGAAAACATAGCGAATAGGCAATATGAAAATTGCAACATGTCAAACACGGAAGGTTACCAAGTGAATTTGCAAGGTAGCTCTTTTAGCAATAGTAATTTAATGAGTAGTCAAGTGAGTAACTGTAATCTAAGCCAGTCAACGTTCCAAAATATTAACTTTAGGAATGCACTTTTTGCCGATCTTAACCTTTCTAAAAGTGAATTTATCCATGTCACATTAGGTGGAGTGCGTTTCTCCGATACTAATCTTGGAGACATCGAAGATTCGGTTTCATTTGAACGGTGCAATCTTGAAGGCGGAAAAATGACTAATTGCAATCTCAAAGATGTTGAAATAACAGATAGTGAATTGAAAGGCATGAAAATAAACAATATTCCAATTGAAGAGCTTCTTGAAGCTTATAATCAAATGAAAATGAAACAATCCTTAAACAGTCCCGTCTAATTTATAGAAGGACTAAGAGGATGTTCCAATTACCAATAACTTTATGATTAGGGATTTCATACAGAAAAAGAAGATTTTCAGCATTTAATAATGGGGGTTTTGAATTGAATACAACAACATTAAAGACGAACAAGAAAAGCTGGGATGATGTAGCAGAAAGATTTTTCGGGAGAAATCCTTTGCCTGAATATGGTCCAATGGCACCGAGTGAAAATGATTTGAATTTATTAGGTGACGTCAAAAATCTTAAAGTTTTAGATATTGGATGTGGAAGTGGGCATTCATTACAATACATGAACCAAAGAAATGCATCTGAATTATGGGGAATAGACCTTTCTGAAAAACAAATTGATACAGCAAAAATTGTTTTAGAAAATACTAATGTACCCTTGCATTTATTTGAATCGCCAATGGAAGAGAACCCAGGAATACCAGAAAACTATTTTGATATCGTATATTCCATTTACGCGTTAGGATGGACGACTGATTTGAATAAAACCATATCGAACGTCAGTAAATATTTGAAAAAAGGAGGAGTCTTTGTTTTTAGTTGGGAACACCCACTATATAGCCGCATAAGTAATATTGATGGAACTCTAGTTGTGAATAAATCTTATCATGAAGAAGGTCCATATGATCACGAGGCGTGGAATCATCCAGCGATTATGCAACAATTTAAGTTAAGTACATACATGAATACACTTATCGAGAACGGTTTTAAAATTGAGAAGGTTATAGAAGATGTATGTTGCTCGGATGAAGACCTCAAAAGGCATTCAAATCGATGGTATTCCTTAGAAAAGGCAGAAGCAGTTCCCACTACAATTATTATTAAAAGTTCAAAGCTTTAGTATTCCATTTAATGTTATGAGAGGGTGAGCTCTTGACCATATACGGCGAAGATTTATTTAAAGGAGCAGCGACCTATTATTCGCGATACAGACCAGTGTATCCACCTATGCTTATCAGGTATTTAGTTGAAAGATTTTCTCTCAATGGAGAGCAACAAGTGATGGATTTAGGATGTGGGCCAGGTCATCTCACCATAAGGCTTGCCGATTGGTGTAATAAAATCATTGGTGTTGATCCTGAAAACGAAATGATTGAGGAAGCAAAACGTCTTCATCGTGAATTGAGAATAGGGGATATTCATTGGTTTAATGGGGATTTAGAACAATATAGATCTCAACATCATGAAAAGTTTGAGCTCGTGACCATCGCGAAGGCTTTTCACTGGATGGATCGGTCTAAAGTGTTAGAAGACTTATATGACATGCTGAATAATGGCGGTGGTATTGCTATCATTGATAATTTTGAACCTGACAAAAAACAAGCGGAATGGCAAGAAAGAATGAATGAAGTAATTGAAAAATGGTATGGGAGTGAGAGAAGAGCAGGTAATACAACATTCACACATCCAGTTTCACGACATGAAGATGTGATATCAAATTCGAGATTCAAACTCGAAATGCATGAATTCCCTTCATATGAAATCAATTGGACAATTGAATCAATACTCGGAAATTTATATTCAACTTCGTTTGGATCTAAACGCTTTCTAGGCGATCGAGTGAAAGAGTTTGAAAGTGAACTAAAAGCAGCTCTGTTAGAAATAAATAAAACCGGTGAGTTTAAAGAAAAGATGAATTTATCTATAAAGATGGCAATAAAAGCATAAGTCTCCAATGAAGAAGGAGGTACTCTTTATCAATAAAAGCAAATGGCTAATTCTGTTGATCATAATGATTTGGGTTTCAGGTTGTACTGAAGTTGAAAAAAGCACAGGAGTCGAACAGAGTTACGATGATGTTAAAAAAGTAGCTTGGGATTATTTAAATGAACAAAGGTGGGGTGAAAACGCTAAAGATTCGAATCATGCAGTTGTGAAGAAAATAATTGTTAATGATAACTATGAATTAATTGACAGTAGATTTGAAGGAACAGAAGCGTGGTCCGTTTCATTTGTTGATAAAGATAATGTTTTAGTCGGAACGCCGACTATTTTAGTTGACCGAAAGACAAAGAAAGTAATTGGTTATATGCCAGGGGAATAAATAGTATCTTGTAAGGTTCTATACTATACGAGGAGGATTAATATGAAAAAGAAGTGGATACATATCATTACATCCTATGTAATGGTGGTTTCATTGACCTTATTATTTTTCAATTATTCACCGAGTACCAGTTATGCTTGTTCATGTGCTGTCCCTGAATCAGTACAAGTAGAACTCGAGAAGAGTTCAACTGTATTCAGTGGAAAAGTGCTTGGAATTTTAGACAAGAAGAAATTTAATTCTATTCAGTCTTCTGGTGATGAACTAGCTGTTCTCTTTGAAGTTGATGAGGCTTGGAAAGGCATCAATCAGACACAGGTTATCGTGTATACATCAAGAGATTCAGCCAGTTGTGGCTTTGAATTTACCTCCAATGAATATTTGGTTTATGCAAATAAATCTGATGGGGAATTAAGGGTAAGTCTTTGTTCTCGAACAACTTTGTTATCTTTAGCACAAGAGGATTTAAATGAATTAGGTATAGGAGAAAAGCCAACTGAAGAAGTAATAATAGATTTAAATGATACGGAAAAGAGAAGTATATTCTCTACTAATTTTATCATTTTCTCCAGTGCTATTTTTATATTGTTAATTGTCGCTGCAATTTACATTATCCGTCATGTTGAGAAAAGGAACTTGAAAAGATAATAAAATTTGAAACATGAATAATATCAATCTTCTTCAGCTAATGATGTGATGTACATCATGAAGGTAAGATGTACTTTACATCAGTAATTAAGAAAAGAAGTGAGTAGGGGATGAGCAAAATAGATAAATTCATAAAATGGTTTATTGCCTCGTTTATATTGGGAATAGTAGGGCTCGTAGCAGTATTCTTCGTGGAAGATATAGCAAGGATAACTGGTGAATTCAATCGAGCCATTTTGTTAATTGGCACTATATCTGTACTCATATTAATTCTAACTTCGTTATTTAGCCTTGTTAAAGCTAATTCAAAAAGAATTAAAAGAGAATTAGTTATTTCCGCATTATTTGCCCTAATTCCTTTATCAGCATTAATATTTAATGGGTTAATTTTTACTGTCTATTTTATAGGGAAGTAAAGTGCTATTGTGAAGAATCTACTTAGAGTACCTGATGCTTTAATTTAAGAAGGACAGCTTAACGGTAAACAAGTTGTTTGGCGTTTTTTGTTTTCTTAAATAGGCACCAATTTGGATGTGTAAATACCTGGTCTATACATAGTGAAATTGAAACAAATGTTGGTATTACAATAAAAAATAGACATCCAATTGATATGATAATTGGATGTCTATTTCAAGTTCTAATAGCAAGTTAGTGCCTAAAAATTAAACGGTTTCCCGTTTTAAGAAGAATATTTTTTATTCAATTTCTCAATATTTCTCCAGCGGTCTCGTTGGAAATAGGTAACGATAAAAACGACCCATAAAATTATAGTTGAAAATAGGATGATCCAAAAAAGAGGATGGTCCAAAAAAGCAATTCTTACGATAACTGTATGAAGTAATACTAAGGAAAAACTAACACCTGGCCAACCTTTCTCCCCGACATAAGACATAGCAGTGCCAAAAATAAGAATTAATAATACCGGTAGCCAAAACACAGATATCCCCCTAACTATCCCCCACAATAATTTCTAATTTATCCACAACTCTAATATTAAATTTGTTATATTTAGAATATATAAAACTAACATATTTTACAATCTGATGAATTAAATTGAAAATCTCATATGAACAACGAAACCTTGTTAGAAATTAAAAGTCTAATGAAGAAAGGGAGGTTTGATAGATGAAATGTAAGAAATGGTTGTTCATATTGTTCCTGTTTTCTTCATTAGCATTATCGGCATGTACCAGTGGGGCTGCCAAAGATGAAGAATTCCCCCCAACAATGACTGGAGTTGTTCTGATTAACAATCAAGAATACGACATGAAACGTGGCGGTTATAGATGGACGAAGGAAAGTGGCAATGATACACAGACTATAACTACTGATGCGGCTTCACCCAATCAAATTGCAGAGGAACTAACAGCTATTCTAATGGAAGAAGGTTCAAATATTACTATAGAGGTAGAGGATAATCCTGAGTTATCCGTTTACCAATGGAATGAAAATGAAAGGATTAATAACATTCCATTAAATGATAATAAATTCTCTCCTCCATCAACCAAAGGACGATACATTTATGAAGTAATTGCAGATTGGTCGAATGGTCATGTCAGAGGTGAAGTCTCATACACGTTTGTAGTTGAGATGAAATAATTAGAAAAAAGGTGAACGACTTTGACTAAATTTCAACCAGAATCGACTGATCCAAGAGGGAAAATGAATCTAAAAACAATCACTTTCATACATCTTGTTATGGGGCTTATTGGAGTAATGCTATTCTTCTGGACGACAGTTTATAAAGGGATTTCAATCTATTACATGATTCATTTCCTTATTATCTACATCGTATTGACGGTCATTTCTTTAATCCTTTGGAAATACAAATTATTCATATCTTACTTTATATCACTACTATTGTATTCCTATTATTTATTAATGGTAATAGATACAGAGGATGAATCTTTTTGGTTGTATTATCTTTTTTTATTAATGCCTATGGCGGTCATATTTTTAGCACATGTCGTACTCATAGATATTGTAGTGAAAGGTTTTAAAAAAGAATTCAAGCTTTAATATAAATTTCTGTTTACAGCAATTTAAAATATTTTTTATATGGGGTGCTTATATGTCTTTTATCGGTTTACAAAGACTCGTAATACTGAAAGTTTCACGAGATGAAATTGGAAGATATGTGAAATTCAATGCAACCCTATCAGATGGTACATTGGAATTCCGATGTGAATTAGATGCACCAACGTACAAACATTTGAGAAAAGCTATTGATACTAAATATTTTGATTCACTTGCTACCGAGTATCACTACGATTTAATACTAACCTATCAATTTAATGAAAAGGTAGATCTTGATTTATCTGATTTGCCGTATAAAGGTGTAATTAGATGTACTCAAAATGATCGAGCTATTCAAGTAGAGTTCCCTTGCTCTGAAAGATTTGCAGGAAATATTGAGTGGTTCAGAAAAGAAGTGGGAAGTATCGAAGACATTCAACATCTTGCATGGGCAAATTTTTCTTAGCTTTGAATAATTGTAAAAGTTTTAGTATGAGTTTATTAATAAAGATTTTGGAGGTTTATATGAAATATTTCATCATGTTTTTATTGTCATTGGTTGTCTTTCTAATCATCTTTACATCACTAGGATATGTAACGTCCGATTTATGGTTTTTATTTATTTATGGATTCCAATGGGTTACGGAATATATACTGCCTTGGTTAATTGTATTCCTACTTATATTCATCGCGAAAAATATGGTCAACGGTAAAGAATAGGAGGAGCTATTTTGAAGAGTCCAATATTAAATCAAATCGGCACTGTTTTCATTCCTGTAAGTGAAATTGATAAAGCGAGGGACTGGTATTGTGACCTACTAGGTATACAAGCTAACGGAGACGTCCAGTTTGGACATATTTATGTGATACCCATGAATGGAACGGGAATCGTATTAGACAGCAAAATTTATTCCCCTGATAAGGTAATAAAAACGCCACTGTTTCATTTCAACACAGAGAATATTGAAGAAGCATATAAGTATATGAAGGAAAAGGACATTAATTTACTAACTGAAATTGAACATGACCACTATTTTACTTTTGCCGATCCAGACGGAAATCATTTGATGATCTGTAAATGTTAATAGTTTTCGAAGAAGCAAATGGTCAAGAATTTAATTCATTAATTATGCTTTTTAGGGGAGTTGGTCACCATTAACTATTTCAAGTGGATTTTAGTATCAATCCTCTTCCTCTTCGTTATATGGTACATATTCGAATACATTAGATATAGCCAGTATGATATGAAGAAACAAATTGTGGAAGTTAATGACGATATATTAGTATTAGCTGTATTAAAAATTAAGCCAGATGAAAGTTACGTGCTAGTAGAGGCAAAGATTACAGACAAAACAATTATTACTGGATTTGGTGTTAATCGTTTTTTGATCGATGACATTACGGATTTAAAACATGGTCAAAAAGTGAGAGTTTGGGTTTCAGAGGATGAGAAGAACATTGCTGAAAAAGTGATCGTATATAATCTTATCAATTTCAATTAACTAATGAAGTAAAAGGGGAGTGAAGTGATGGATCGATTTTTACTAGCTTTCGGTTTAATAGTTTTTGTGATTAGCTTCATCTTCATGGTGATGAATTTTGTTGGAGAATATGATGGGCAGGCTTTTATTGTATCAATCTTGGTGATGTTGAACGCTAGTATAGCCATTTGTGTTTCTGAAATATTGAATAAAGTAATTAGTATAAGTAAGGCTTAATTTAAAAGGATCCAATACTTATAAATTGATGTATTAATGAAATAACTTGTAGACAAAGACAAGATGAATTCAATCGAGGATTAGTCAGAACTGTAAATCTAATGGTGATGATTTTGAAGGAGTTAAATTCAAATGCAATTAAAGAATATCGATATTAAAGAACGAATGAAATTTTATAACGTTTCGGGTTTAAGTCTAACTTTAATAAATGATGGTCAAATTAGCGATAGCAGTAGCTTTGGTGTACTTGAAGCGGGAACTAGTGAAAAGGTTGACGACAATTCGATATTTAATGCTTGCTCAATTAGTAAGTTCTTAACATCGATTCTCGTTTTAAAGTTATCCGACCAAGGATTACTTGATATAAATGACAACGTGAATAATGGATTAACATCATGGAAGGTTCCTGAAAATGAGTTGACTCAAACGAAAAAGGTAACTATACGAAACCTACTCAGTCATGAATCAGGAATCGTTGATCCAAAAGGTAGTTTTAGTAATTTAAACACTACAGATGGTGTTCCAAACATGATTGATTTATTAATGGGGAAAACTACGTATTGTAATAATTCTATTGAAGTTAAATATTTACCAGAAACCGACTTTCAATATTCGGACGCAGGATTTTGCATCATTCAACAACTGATTGAAGATATTTATGAAATGCCGTTTGGGGAAATAATGAAAGAAATTATATTTGCTCCTTTACAAATGAATAACAGTACATATGAAATAGTATTTTCTGATGCTATCAAAGGGAAATTTTCTTGTGGCCATAATAAAGACGGGAATGTAGTGAATGAGAAATATCCGATATATCCGTACGCGGCTGCATCTGGGCTTTGGACTACCCCTACAGATATAGGTAAATTAGTTTTGGAGCTAATGAGTTCTCTTCAAGGCAAGAGTAAACTTGGTCTCTCAATAAACAGTGTCAAAGAATTATTTAACTCAAAAGGTTGTAAAGGTTGGAATGGTTTAGGGATGTTTTTGGATGGATCAGAAAAAGAAATTGAAGTTTCTTCGTTAGGTTGGGGTGTTGGATTTCAATGTATGATGGTCGCATTCCCATATTTGGGAAAGGGAGCAATCATTATGACGAATACAGACTTAGGTGTTCATCAACTAAAAGGAATGATTGGAGAAATTTATTCATCTTTGAAGTAAATTAGCTTAAGTTTAGCAACGCATATTTATTCAATAAAATGAAGAGGGAACAATAATATGCCAATAATAAAACACGAAATTTATATAGAAGCACCTATCCATGTTTGTTTTGATCTTGCTAGAAACATTCAAGTACATATGGAAACT
>JAHIWI010000295.1 GCA_018816185.1 Bacillota bacterium | reverse complement strand
AGCAAATCCTATAATGGTCGCTTAGGTCGGATATCGCAATATTCACATGTAGGATCCGTACAGGCTTCTTCACGCCATGCATTACATTTTGTACAATAGCATGCATCAAATGTTTCGTGATAAGACAATGGCGTAAAACAATCATGACAGAAGTCAGCCAGTTCTTGTCGTTCGATAACACGTTTATTAATAAGAAGGAATACACCTTCTACTTCTTTTTGTTTATGCTTGAATTCACGTATTTTAGGATCTAGAAATAATAGCATCGTGCGTCCCAAGGACATCATCTCCTTATCCATTTATGGTAACATACAAATAGCAAAGAACAAGAGTGGAGCGTGAAACTATGGATCAAAAAGCTGAAATAAATCCGATACCAATCGATCAAGCTCATATGACATTTCTTTTCCCTTTTTCATATCGAGAAAAGAATCGAAAAAAGATTGGAGATCATTTAAATTCACAGGGTTATACATTTTTTCAATTAAATAAAACAGAACTAGAAGATGCATTTTATGGTCCATCTATTCGAGTAGATAACAAAGAACTTGATCAATACTTCCTTCCTTTCATTGAAAGAAAGTTATTTCCTCATACGATTTCAGATGACGGGTTTTTACGTTATTCGAAAAAAATAAGTCAAGACTATACACAAGAAGTGCACGGTGATTCTTTCCGTTTTACCGTTAATAGTGTCGATGTAACCATTTGTCCTTTTGGAATTGGCTTAATCACCATTCGAACTGAGATGAATCAGACCGAAAATGAACTTAGTGAAGTATTAAATTTCATGAATCATTTTAGAGTGCTCGAACCAAGGATTGATGAAGAAGAAGGAGCAGTCATTAAAGCTGATAATCAAGTATTTCACTCAACAAATGAGTTTGTCTTTGATTATCTTTGTCCTGAAATCAAGCATCACATCATTCATGATGACAAACGGTCGGGTTATTTTGGCAGTTTGCCCTTTTTCGAAGATGAACGTATGATATCTTCAGCCTTTTTAATCGCACCTACCGGGCAGGAAATAAAACCTGACCAATTATATAGAATTGGACAATTGGATGGGAAAAATGAAGAAGGTCGCCCATTTATGTCTACTACAAATATGGATTATATTGAACGTTACTTAAAACATCATTCCCATAATCGATGGGCACCTGATTCTTATACCATTACATCAGAACACGCTCAAGTGACATTATCCACAAAAGAATGGCATCAGTTGGAACGACCTATCTCTCAATTTATGGGCACACATTATTATAATCTTTTGCTTCATTATTTTTATAAGATAATGCTGCTCCGTTTATCTTTTGAATATAGCGAAATTGAATGGGAACAAGATGAAGATTATGTTGAAGAATTAATCGAACTCATTTCCTTATTTTCTTCACGCTATTACTTTGGTGAAATTTCTGCACGCACAGAAGGAAAAGAATTATCAAAAACTTATCGAGAAATTTTTCATTTAGATTCTTTATTTGATGAAGTGAAACATACTCTCCAAGATTTATATCGTGCACAAGAAAACAAGGCAAGTAAACGACATAATATGCTTTTATTTATGTTAACTGTATTTACTGTAGTATCAGGAATTTATGGTATGAATCTAGTTATTGAAGATTGGAAAGGAAAAACTGATTGGTCAAAAGTTCCTGGATATTCTTTTTTTGAATGGATTTCATTAATTACAGCTTTAGGAGGAATTTCATTATCAGTAACTTTATTAGTAACAACTGGTGGAAAAGCGTTGTGGAAGAAATACCGAAAATGGAGACGCGATCAAAATAAATAATGGATGAACTTCCATATCCTATAGGTTTTCTTACGAAAAAATGTTTTAATAAAATAATGTAATGAAATAGACGATTTTCAGGAGGTTTTTATGTCGAACCAATCAATTATTCGATTTGATCAAGTCTCAAAATCCTATGATGGTGCCGGGACTGTTCTAAATAATGTTAGTTTTGAAATTGAACGAGGCAAGTTTTACACGTTGCTCGGTCCTTCAGGTTGTGGGAAAACAACGATATTAAGATTAATTGCTGGATTTATGGAGCCGACGAGCGGGAATCTGTATTTTAATGGGAAGAACATTAATAAGGTCCCTGCTAATGAGCGCCAAGTAAATACCGTCTTTCAAGACTATGCCTTGTTCCCGCATTTAAATGTGTTCGAGAATGTAGCATTTGGACTACGCATCAAAAAGTTAAAGAAAGACGAAGTGAATCGTCGTGTATTAGAAGCGTTAAAATTTGTGAATTTAGAAGGATTTGAAAATCGAGAAATCGTAGAAATGTCAGGTGGACAAAAACAACGTGTGGCAATTGCTCGAGCTATCGTCAATGATCCTGAAGTTATTCTTTTGGACGAGCCTCTCTCCGCATTAGATTTAAAGTTAAGAACTGAAATGCAATATGAATTAAGAGAGTTGCAACAAAGATTAGGGAAAACATTTATCTTCGTTACGCATGATCAAGAGGAAGCCCTCGCGATGTCTGATGAAATTTTCGTTATGAATGCTGGAGAAATTCAACAAAGTGGAACTCCGATTGATATTTATGACGAGCCAATCAACCGCTTTGTGGCTGACTTTATTGGAGAATCTAACATCGTACCAGGTATCATGATTGCAGATTATCGCGTTCAGTTTGGTGGCAAGGAATTTGAGTGTTCCGATCAAGGGTTAAATCCAAATGAAAAAGTGGATATTGTTATTCGACCAGAAGATTTAGAGATTACAAGTATTGAACAAGGGAAAATGATTGTGACTGTCGATACACAACTTTTTAGAGGTGTTCACTTTGAATTATCCACTCTGGATCAAGACGGCAATGAATGGTTGGTTCATTCAACGAAAAAAGCAGCGGTGGGAGATAAAATTGGATTAGATTTCGATCCAGAAGCGATTCATGTCATGCGTTTAAATGAAACCGAAGAAGATTTTGACAAGCGACTAGAATCATATGGAGCTTCGTTACATGAAAAATAATTCGAATCGGTCCATATATTTAATCCCCTATTCTGTTTGGATGTTTTTATTCGTTGTTGCACCAATAGCACTTGTTCTCTATTTTTCATTATTCGATTTACAAGGTAACTTTTCGTTCGAAAACTATCAAAACTTCTTCACCTCAGTTTATTTAAAATTAACCATTAGCTCTTTCTGGTATGCATTTTTAATCACCTTGTTTACTTTAGCAATCGCATATCCAACTGCTTACTGGTTAACCAAAACGAAGCATAAACAGTTATGGTTATTATTAATAATTATTCCATCATGGATTAATTTATTGTTAAAAACGTATGCTTTCATTGGTATTTTTGGATTGTTTGGACCCGTGAATACATTATTTGAAAAAGTAGGTATTGGATCTCAACAATTATTGTATACCGATTTCAGCTTCATTTTTGTCTCAGTTTATATTTTTATTCCGTTCATGATTTTACCGATTTTTAATTCAATGGACAAAATGAATCCAACGCTAATTGATGCTTCACGTGATTTAGGGGCTTCATCTTGGAAAACATTTTCTAAAGTGATCTTCCCTCTTACGATTAATGGCGTAAAGGCTGGAATTCAAGCTGTATTCATCCCTTCTCTATCACTTTTCATGATTACTAGATTAATAGCCGGAAATAAAGTCATTACATTAGGAACAGCGATTGAACAGCAATTTTTAGTTACCCAAAACTGGGGAATGGGATCAACCATTGCCGTGTTCTTAATCTTATTCATGTTCATTGTGATGTTCTTAACCGGGCAAAAAGATAAGGGGGCGTTGGCAAATGGGCAATACAAGTAAATTAGCCAAAGTCTATCTGACGCTCGTATTCATCATTTTATATATGCCGATTTTGTATTTGATTTTTTACTCTTTCAATAGTGCAGGCAATATGTCCAATTTCGAGTCGTTTACATGGGAGCATTATGGAGCTGTCTTTGCTGACACTCGATTAATGCTTATCCTCATTAACACAGTGATTATTGCATTACTTTCAGCTTTAATCTCAACTGCAATTGGCGTCATGGGTGCGATTGGCATCGTGTATATGCGCAATCGCAAATCACGTAATGCCCTTTTATCTCTTAATAATATTTTGATTGT
>JAHIWI010000294.1 GCA_018816185.1 Bacillota bacterium | reverse complement strand
TTCTGACCAAAGAAAACAAATGGTACAACTGGCTATTGAACCGTTTCCTTATTTTTCACTTGAACCTATTGAATTAATACGTGGAGGTCGTTCTTATACGTATGACACAATGGTTGAACTTCAAAGTAAGGAACCTGACACCCAGTTTAGTTTTTTAATTGGTGGAGATATGATTGCTAGTCTTGAAAGTTGGTATCAAATAGATGAGCTTGTTAAGCTTGTTCAATTAGTAGGGGTTAAACGGCCAGGGTATGAAGCGAAGACCAATTATTCGGTCTTACAAATTGAAGTTCCACAAATCGATTTGTCTTCAACGACATTAAGGAAACGACTTGCCTTACATCAAGATGTTTCATTATTAATACCGGAGTCGGTACAAGATTATATCCGTCAGGAGAAATTATATGAATCGAGATAAGTATTTAGAAGCTGTGCGTTTGCGCATGCCTGAGACTCGATATGTGCATACATTAGGTGTAATGAAAACAGCCAAACGATTAGCGAAGGTTTATGGAGAATCTGAACAGGACGCAGAACTTGCAGCTATTTTACATGATGTCGTTAAATTTGCAGATAGAAATTGGTTAAAACAACAGATTGTCGAACATCATATGGATGAAAGACTTTTATCGTTTCATCATGAATTGTGGCATGCTCCAGTTGGAGCACTCGTTGCACAGCAAGAGTTTGGCGTAACGAAACAAACCATACTTGATGCTATACGATTTCATACAACAGGAAGAGCTAATATGTCCAAGCTTGAAAAGATCATTTATTGTTCGGATATGATTGAACCTAATCGACAATTTCCCGGATTAGAAGAATTACGGGAAAATGCTGAACGGGACTTAGACGTTTTGATGGAGTTATGTGTCAAACGTTCAATTCAATTTTTAATACAAAAAAATCAACCGGTATATCCGGATTCCATTCATTGTTATAATGAATTGGTCACACGAAAGGAAAATGAATGAATGTCAGAATCAACCTTATTAGAAATAGCTTATAAAGCAGCAGATGATAAACGTGCAGAAGATATTGTCGTATTAAATATGAAAGGTGTTTCATTATTAGCGGATTATTTCGTGATTTGTCACGCAAACTCTGATCGCCAAGTTCAAGCGATCGCAAAAGAAATGGCAGACCAAGCAAGTAAATCTGGCTATGATGTAAAACGACTAGAAGGTTTCGACTCAGCAAGATGGGTACTAGTAGATATGGGCGACGTGGTTGCTCATGTATTCCACAAAGACGAACGCGCATTCTATAACTTAGAACGTCTATGGGGCGACGCACCAATTATCGAAGTGGAATCACAAGCTTAATGTCTAGCTATACTGAATTTGCTAGGGTCTATGACGAATTAATGACAGATATTCCGTATGATTTATATGTTGAAAAAGTTTTGGAGGCATGTAAACAACCAGATGGGAAATCGTTATTAGATATTGGTTGTGGCACTGGTGTGTTATCTTCAAAGTTTGCGGATGCAGGATTTGATGTGCAGGCTGTTGATTTGTCGGAAGAAATGTTATCGATGGCACAGCAACGTTTTGCTAAGAATCAACAACAAATTCCATTATTTTGTATGTCTATGTCCGAATTAAACGGGTTTGAAGAAATCGATGTGGCCGTAATAGCTATTGATTCTTTAAATTACTTGTCTGAAAAACAGGAAGTAATCGATACATTTTCAGCTGTTTATTCAAGTTTAAAAAAAGGAGGACATTTATTCTTTGATGTCCATTCTTTATTTAAAATGGATGAACTGTTTTTAGATGGTCCTTTTACTTATGAAAATGAAAATCAAGCTTATATTTGGCATACAGAAGCAGGGGAATACCCTCATTCTGTTCATCATGATTTAACATTTTTCGTAAAAACAGAGAGTGGTATGTATGAAAGATTCGAAGAGCATCATGTCCAGCGTACATACTCCGTACAGCAATATGTTACTTGGTTAAAAGAACAAGGTTTTACTTCTATTCATATAGGAGCCGATTGGTCAAATCAATCACCAACAGAAACAAGCGAGAGAGTTTTCTTCCACGCAATTAAATAAATCTTTCCCAATTCAAGCAATTCGTATATAGTGAGATTAGCTCTATATGAATTGCTGAATGAAGGAAAGGACATCCCATTCTGATCCCTTCATGGATTTTAAAACACAAGAACAAAGGATTATTTCTGTTAATCGGTGTAATCTTTTGGATACTTATTGCTAGTCCCTTTTCTGAAAATCCGGAATCCCCCTTATCCGGTAAGGTTGAACCCATTCAACCATTAACACAATCCCAAACCCTAATGAAACAAACTGATGAAAATGTAGTATCAAAGGATTCGTCTCTTCAATTAACTACTACTGTTGTAGTAGATGTAAAAGGTCAAGTTGCCTTGCCTGGAGTTTATACGTTATCAGCAAATAAGCGAGTTCTAGATGCAATTACATTAGCAGGGGGCTTATTGCCTACTGCAGATGAGCGCATGCTCAATCTAGCTGCCAAACTAGTAGATGAAATGGTCATTTATGTACCTACTGAAGGTGAACAAACACCCTTTACAGGAACGATTGCACAAGTTCCAGGGGCTACTTCTGATTCTGATTTAATTAACATCAATACGTCTGATGAAATTGAGCTCATGACATTATCAGGTATCGGTCCATCTAAAGCGAAAGCTATTATTATCTATCGAGAAGAAAATGGATTGTTTCAATCCATTGAACAGTTAAAAGAAGTATCTGGAATTGGTGATCAAACATTTGAGGCCATAAAAGATTTTATTTCGATAAACTAATTTCAGAAGTGATTGACCTTTGAAACGTCTTCAAATTAAACTAGAGTTAGAAGTATTCAGGAGGCGTTCATATGGAGCGAATAACTTGGGATCAATTTTTCATGGCACAAAGCCACTTATTAGCACTAAGAAGTACATGTACAAGATTAGCAGTTGGCGCAACAATCGTTCGAGATAACCGAATAATGGCAGCGGGATACAATGGTTCTATTTCTGGTGGAGATCACTGTATTGATCAAGGATGCTACGTGATTGATCACCACTGTGTACGTACAATACATGCAGAAATGAATGCTTTGTTACAATGCTCGAAATATGGTATTTCGACAAATGGGGCGGATATGTATGTCACACACTTCCCGTGTTTACCATGTACCAAATCGATCATTCAATCTGGTATTCGCCGATTATATTATGCAAATGACTATAAAAATCATGAATATGCGATTAAGTTATTCGAACAAGCAAATATTGAAGTTGTTCATGTGCCTTTTGACGATCGAAAAATTGATTTTTTAAGTGATCAAAAAATCTCTTTATATATGGAACTTCTTGAAAAATTGCGTGTATCTGGTGCAAGTCCAGAAGAATTGGCTCCTTTTGAATTGAAGGTGAAAGAATTATTTGGCATGTAGTTTTCAAAAAAAAAATCATGTATTTGGCTTTTGGAGCATTTATATCGACTTCTGCAATCGTTGTTTCAACCAACCTATTAGTGCTTCATCTTATGCTAATAGGTTGGTTTATTTTTAAGAAAAGGTCATATATTTTTCTTAGCTTGTATGTATTACT
>JAHIWI010000058.1 GCA_018816185.1 Bacillota bacterium | reverse complement strand
AAGTGGCAGTCGTTTTGTCGTGGCTTGTGGAATTTTAATCGGTTCTTGTTTCATGCAGTTCCTCCTGCGATTTAAGCGAAATCGATTCCATCTTACATCAGTCGTATGT
The DNA here is from genome assembly GCA_018816185.1 of Bacillota bacterium. Taxonomy (GTDB): domain Bacteria; phylum Bacillota; class Bacilli; order Bacillales_A; family Planococcaceae; genus Paenisporosarcina. The sequence continues at coordinate 2,182 of JAHIWI010000058.1, read as the reverse complement.
ATAAGTAAAGTTCGGTCGTTGCAAGTGTTTGAGCCATCCTTTAAACTAAGTGAGAACTGAGGTGGAATTATGATTGTCTTACAAGTGAACCAATTACATAAATCGTTTGTTGTTGATGAAATATTAAGTGGGGTAAAACTCGAAATTAATCATCGTGATCGTGTTGCGTTAGTCGGTCGAAATGGTGCTGGAAAATCAACACTCTTAAAGATTATTGCTGGTGAAATGTCATACGATTCAGGTGAAATCATCATTCCTAAGGGGACAAAGGTTGGCTACATGGAGCAACACGCTGGAATCGATTCCGACCTTTCCATATGGGATGAAATGATGACCATATTTGTACATCATCAAGCTGCAGAACAAGAACTTCGAACCCTAGAAAAGCAAATGGCGGACCCTTCGATCTATGATGATGCGGAAGCATACGCCCGATTAATGGCTGATTATGACATAAAACAAGTGAATTTTAAGGATTCTGGTGGTTATCAATACGAAGCTGATACCCGCTCCGTGCTTCATGGGATGCAATTTTTTCCTGAAGATTTCACAAAACCAATTCAGTCCTTATCTGGTGGTCAAAAAACGCGATTAGCATTAGCTAAACTCCTTTTAACAAAACCAGACTTATTGATTTTAGATGAGCCTACTAACCATTTAGATATCGATACACTAAGTTGGCTTGAGCGTTATTTACAAGGGTATCCAGGTGCTATTTTAATCGTTTCCCATGACCGTTATTTCCTCGACCAAGTTGTCAGCTTTGTCTATGAAGTATCTCGTCATAAAGTAAAACGCTTTGTAGGGAACTACAGTGCCTATTTGGATGAGAAGGCGAAAACGTATGAACGCGATTTAAAGACGTTTGATAAACAGCAGGAAGAAAAAGCGAAACTAGAAGATTTCGTACAACGCAATTTAGCTCGAGCGTCCACAACGAAAATGGAACAATCGAGACGTAAGGTTTTAGAAAAAACGGATTGGATGGATTCACCTGATGGATCGGAGAAATCCGCAAATTTCGGCTTCTCAATTGAACGTCAAAGCGGAAATGATGTTTTAGCAATAGATCAGATGACCGTTGGATATGCTGGGAAACCCGTTTCAACAGATGTGAATCTTCGTGTATTCCGTGAGGATCGAATTGCTTTAGTCGGACCAAACGGCGTGGGTAAATCCACTTTATTAAAAACAGTCGTTAAAGACATCCCGCCAATTAGCGGAAATATCAAATACGGCACGAATGTACAATTTGGCTATTATGACCAAGAACAAGCCAAACTAACCGGCAGCCGTTCTGTATTAAAAGAACTGTGGGATGAATGGCCGCTAATGAATGAAAAAGATGTTCGGAATGTATTAGGTCGCTTCTTATTTAGCGGGGATGACGTGACGAAGTCCATTTCTTCATTGTCAGGTGGCGAAAAAGCACGCGTTGCCTTAGCTAAATTAATGATGTTGAAATCAAATACGTTAATACTCGATGAACCGACCAACCATTTGGACCTTGATAGTAAGGAAGTTCTTGAAAATGCTTTGATAGACTACCCGGGAACCATCCTTTTTGTTTCGCATGATCGATACTTTATTAACCGAATAGCTACAAAGGTTATTGAGTTATCTAGTGACGGCGCATTTGAGTATTTAGGCGACTATGATTACTACGTAGAAAAGAAAAAAGAGTTAGAAGAAATTAGATTAGAAAAATTGGGGCTTCAAGAAGTTGAATCTCCCTCTGTTAAACAATCTACCTCGACGATTGATAAAGATGCGAAGAAAAGAGAACGTCAAATTACACGTCGATTAGAAGATTTAGAAGTTGAATTACAAACAATTGAAGGTAAGATTCATCAGGTTGAAGAAAAGCTTTGCGATCCAGCTATTTTTCAAGACCACGAACAGTTAATGGCCCTTCAGAAAGAATTAGATTCAGTTAAACAAGAGCAAGATGTCTACATGACTGAATGGGTTGAATTAGAAGAAGAATTGGAAAATTTATAGATTATATCATTCTTGCCACATGGGAGACCATGTGGCATTTATTTCGCCTTGTTTCGATTATATATATAGGTCAATAGCAAATTTCGATATTTTTCTTTCCACAAATTTATTCACATCAAAAACCTTGATATATCAATCTATCAACAGACTTATCCACACTGTCCACAGGTAAAAAAGTTTT
>JAHIWI010000293.1 GCA_018816185.1 Bacillota bacterium | reverse complement strand
GTTTTCTGCGGTCGGATTTAACGGAATTACTGCTCAACAAGTGGTTAATCGATTAGCTGAAAAAATGCGCAAAATTCGCGATCAAGAAGTAGCTCTTGAAAAAATAACGCAAGAAATGAAATCGCCTACTATTCGAAAATCTACTGACTCAGGAGTAGTTGTTAAAGGAATTGATAATTTACTCATTCGTCTTTCAAGATGCTGTAGTCCAGTTCCCGGCGACGAAATTGTTGGTTTCATTACAAAAGGTCGTGGTGTTTCTGTTCACCGTGCGGATTGTCCAAATGTTCAAGATGAACATTCAAATGAACGTATTATTGATGTCGAATGGGAACAAGAACTAACAATCGGGCGTAAGGAATATCAAGTAGATATTGAAGTATCCGCCTTTGATCGACCAGGTTTATTAAACGAAGTTATGCAAGTTGTAAATGAAGCAAAAACAAATATAGTCGCTGTAAGTGGGAAAGCAGATAAAGATAAAATTGCTACGATCAATATGACGATTATGATTACAAATATTGCCCATTTACACAAAATAGTTGAACGTATTAAGGCAATCCCAGATATTTATTCTGTACAACGTATGACGAATTGAGGTTTTAATGTATGAGAGTCATCTTGCAAAGAAGTCTAGAGGCAAAAGTGGAAGTTGACGGTGCAATCACTGGTCAAATAAATCATGGATTCGTATTACTAGTAGGAATAACTCACGAAGATACGGAAGCTGATGCTAAATATGTAGCTGACAAGGTAGTTAATCTAAGATTGTTTGAGGATGAGGAAGGGAAGATGAACCACTCCATTCTAGAAAAAAGTGGTTCAATTTTGTCAGTATCCCAATTCACTCTATACGGTGATACGAAAAAGGGTAGAAGGCCAAGTTTTTCTCAAGCAGCCAAACCAGATTATGCAGAGCCGCTTTATGAAATATTTAACGAAGAGTTACGTTCAAAAGGCGTTCAAGTTGAAACAGGTGTATTTGGCGCTATGATGAACGTTTCTTTAGTCAATGATGGACCTGTCACTTTAATTGTTGAATCACCAGCTAAATAAAAAAAGAACCTCTACCATATCTGATTGTTTATCAGATGATTGGTAGAGGTTTTTTGATAAGCTTCGAAACATGAAAGTTCGTAGCAAAGTGAAAGTTAAATAAGCTGACCGCTAAACGAAAGAACACTAAATCCGTAAGGCTCAATCGTGATTTCCTTAGATTCAGGCATTTGTACCGTTGAATTATTCCATTCATCTCTAACTTCTTGATTGTCAATACTGAACGGTAAAATATACGACTCTGACTCGTTGGTTGGATTTATTAAAACCACAACATTTTTAGTAGACGTATATTTACGGTAAACAACTAATTTAGTCAGACTATGATTAATGAACTGGAATGTTCCTTCATTTGCTAATAATTTTTCGGAACTTCTCAAAGCAATTAATTTTTTGACGTGATTGAATAAATCTAAATCTTGCTTAGTAGATTCCCACTCCATACACTTTCGACAACCAGGATCCCTGCCACCGGTCATTCCAATCTCATCTCCATAATACATACAAGGGGAACCCATAAACGTATATAAAAGGGTATAAATCAATTTAACTCGTTTGCTATCTTCTTGGCATTCAGTCAAGATACGAGATGTATCATGACTTCCTACAAGATTAAATGTTGTATCTAATACTCTCTCCGGATAACTTTGTATCACGGTAGTCATTGAATCCATAAACTCTTGTGATGTAATGGTTTGAGAAGCTAAAAGCTTTTGAACGTTGCTTGTAAACGGATAATTCATTACAGCGTCAAACTGATCTCCTAATAACCAAGGCATAGATTCATGCCAAACTTCTCCTAAAATATATAGGTCGGATTTTTCTGCTCTTACTGCTGTTCGGAACTCTCTCCAAAATTGATGATCTACTTCATTCGCGACATCTAAACGCCATCCATCAATGTCAAACTCTTTAATCCAATAAGTAGCTACATCAAGTAAATATTTTTTGACATCCGAATTTTGAGTATTTAATTTCGGCATAGATTCGACAAAAGCGAATGTTTCGTAATTTGGTCGATCTCCACCTTGTAAAGGAAGGTCATGTGGATAAAACCAATCTACATAAGGTGATTGTACACCATTCTTTAACACGTCTTGAAAAGGTTCGAAAAAATATCCGCTATGATTGAAAACAGCGTCCAACATGATTTTAATCCCACGTTGATGACAGGCATTTACTAATCGCTTTAAATCATCTTTTGTTCCAAACTGCGGATCGATTTCAAAGTAGTCACTTGTATCATATTTATGATTCGATTTTGCTTTAAATATAGGTGTAAAGTAAATTCCGTTAATCCCTAGATCTACTAAGTAATCAAGTTTTTGCAAAACCCCTTCAAAATCTCCACCAAAAAAGTTCGAAGGTGTAGGTTCTGCTTCACCCCAAACTAGAGTGTCTGAGGGATTTATCGAAGGGTTACCATTGTTGAACCGATCTGGAAAAATTTGATACCAAGTTGTATCTTTTACCCAAGTAGGGGCATCAAATAATTCTGATGCATGGACATATGGGAAACAAAAATAATAGTCACAATCGTAAAGCACTTCTGGAAAGAATCCTTTTTCTGTATATAGATAAGATTCTTGTTGGTTTTTTAATTCAAAACCATAGCGAATTCTTCGGTGAGGAGGGGTGATTTTGCATTCCCAATAATCAAAAATAGAATCGCTAGCACTTAGGTACATGTTTGTTTTATCAACTACCCATTTTCCTTCCTCCCAAATATAGGGGTCTCCATGTATTAAAACAATCTCTTCAACATCATTTTTCTTTGTTCGAATGCGTATACCTAAAGTAGATTCATCCACCAAAAATGAAAAATTCATTCCAGGTCGATGAAAAATAGCCGCTTGCTCCATATGTGACACTTCCTTATCTATTAGTGCACTGCACCTTTTCAATCAAACTTTGATACAGAATAACAAATTGAACATTTGAATACAATCATTCTAAAAGAATTAAAGATAGGGGAGACTATCAGTGAATTGTATAAAACTAGAAATAGGATTCATTCAATTTAAAAATAATTGTTGTAATAAATAAATTAATCTTTATAATTAAAATTACATTTGTGCAACCGCTTTCACATTTTAAAGTTTTGTCTTGCTTTAAGATCTAAACCTGAGTTTGACTAGTAGTTTTGTGTCAATTTCTTTTTGTGCAACCGGTTGTATAAATCCAAAAAAATATAAATAGAGTGTAGGAGGGTCATGATGAAAAAGAGTTTATTATTAATGATGCTTATTCTTTTATTAGGCGTTGTTGCAGCTTGTGCTCCAGACCGCGAAGAAGGTACGGATACTAAAGACGGCGACAATGGTACTGCATCTGAAGAGCCAAAACCTGAGAAATTAGTGATTTGGGAAGATGTTGACAAGTCTAAAGATTGGTTACCAGCTGCTATCGCTTCTTTTGAAGAAGAATACGGTATTACAGTTGAATTCCAAGAATTAAACATGGCTGACAAAATTCGTGACCAATTACGTTTAGATGGTCCTGCTGGAAACGCTCCAGATGTTGTAACACTTCCACATGACCAAATCGGTCAAGTAGTTACTGAAGGTCTTATTCGTGAAATCGAAGTTGAAGATTCAGTATTAAAAACATACAGTGAGTCTTCAATCACTGCTCAAATGTATGACGGAAAACTTTACGGTCTTCCAAAAGCTACTGAAACTCCAGTTTTAATCTATAACAAAGCATTAATGAAAGAAGCACCAAAAACGATGGATGAATTATATGCATTCTCTAAAGATTTCACTAAAGGTGAAAACTATGGTTTCCTAGCATTATGGGATAACTTCTACTTCGCTCACGGTGCACTAGCTGGTATGGGTGGATATGTATTCAATGAAACAGCTGATGGTTTAGATCGCGATGATTTAGGCTTAAACAACGAAGGCGCTGTTGAAGGTGCTGCTTACATTCAAAAATGGTACTCTGAAGGATTATTCCCTAAAGGTATCATTGGTGAAAGTGGCGGAGCTGCAATGGACGGATTATTTAACGAAGGCAAAGTTGCTGCAGTTATGAACGGACCATGGGCTTTCCAAGGTATGCGCGATGCTGGTATTGATATTGGTGTAGCACCAATGCCAACACTTCCAAATGGTGATCCAGTTAAGACATTCATGGGTGTTAAAGGATGGCACGTAACTGAGTTCTCTGAAAACCCTTACTGGGCAACTAAGTTAATCGAACATTTATCAAATGACGAAAACTCTAAAGCTCGTTTTGAAGCAGTAGCTGAAATCCCAGCTAACGTTGCGTTAGTTGAAGATCCAATTATTGCTGACAATGAAGGCGCTAAAGCAGTTGCTCTTCAATCACAAGATGCAGTTCCAATGCCAAATATCCCGGAAATGGGAGAAGTTTGGGGCCCAATGGCTTCAGCACTTCAAACTTTAGCAACAGGAAAAGCTCAACCACAAGCTGCTTTAGATGAAGCGGTTAAATCGATTCAAACAAATATTGAAACGAATCACCCAGCTAAATAATAAGCAGGTGAAAAAAGTGTCGGGCGGTACCTTCTTTTTGAAGGTATTGCCCATCCTTTTATTAAAAAAGTTTTATTAACATAATCTGTATGAAATACATATCGTTAGATTTTGTATCATTTCTTATTAATAAAAGCTTAAACTTTGAAAAACTTAATGTTTATTGCATTGAATAATGGTACGGTTGTACCTGAACAAATACTTTCTCCTATTATGAAAGGGGAGGCAGAGAACCTATGGAAGAAACAAAAAAGATCACTAATCATGGAAGAAATGCTGCACTACTTTCCATTATTCCTGGATTTGGGCAGTTTTATAATAAACAGTTTGTAAAAGGATTCATTTTCCTTATTTTAGCGATGTCGTTTGCCTTTACTTTTTACGATGTCCTACCAGTAGGATTTTGGGGACTATTCACTCTAGGTGAAATCCCAAGACTTGATCATTCTGTGTTTTTATTAATCGATGGAATCATTGCATTGATTATTACGATTATGGGCTTAGGAATTTTTGCACTTAATATTTATGATGCTCGAAATAATGGTAAGAAACGTGATGCAGGTCTCGAATTAAATTCAGTTCGTCAGCAGTATCATAATTTAATTGATAATGGTTTCCCGTATTTAATGATCACACCAGGATTCTTCTTATTAATTTTTGTCGTTATTTTCCCAATCCTTTTCGTTCTTTTACTAGCATTTACAAACTATGATTTATATCATTCGCCGCCAGCTAAGTTAGTTGACTGGGTAGGTTTCCAAAACTTCATTGATATCTTCAAATTGGATATATGGAGAACAACATTCTTCGCAGTACTTGCGTGGACGATTGTTTGGACATTTGGTGCAACGACTTTACAAGTAGCTTTAGGAATTTTCTTAGCTATTCTGGTAAACCAAAAAGATTTAAAAGGTAAAGCCATCATACGAACAATGATGATCTTACCTTGGGCAGTTCCATCATTCATTACCATTTTAATATTCTCAGGAATGTTTAATGAATCCTTTGGGGTAATAAATAAGACCTTGCTTCCGTTTTTAGGAATGGAACCACAACCTTGGATGACCAATGAAGTGTGGACTCGATTCGCTTTAATCATGATTCAAACATGGTTAGGATTCCCGTTCATTTTTGCTATGACAACCGGTGTTCTTCAATCAATTCCAGAAGAACTATATGAAGCAGCAACAGTTGATGGGGCTACAATCATGCAGAAGTTCTTTAACATTACGTTGCCTTTAGTATTGTTTGCGACTGCACCAATATTGATAACACAGTATACATTCAACTTTAATAACTTTAATGTTATCTTCCTCTTTAATGGAGGAGGACCCGCACTTCCGAGCCAAAATGCAGGAGGTACGGACATACTTATCTCTTGGATTTATCGACTCACCATGACGAGTGCTCAATATGGTAAGGCTGCAGCTGTTACCATGATCCTTTCTTTAATTGTAATTACAGTTGCACTATGGCAGTTTAAACGCACGAAATCTTTCCAAGAGGAGGATATGATGTAACATGAGTAATAAACAAAACAAAATTATCCGACTCACACTTTCTTATATTGTTATATTAGCAATGATTTTCATCGTGGTTTATCCACTTTTATGGGTTATTGGATCATCTCTAAATCCAGGTCAAAGTTTGTCTGGTTCAAAAATGTTTCCTGAAAATCCTACTCTAATTCATTATCAATTCTTATTTGATTTAGAGAAGTCAAATTATCTTTTATGGTATTGGAATTCAATGAAAATCAGTATCACAACTATGATTCTTTCAGTCATTTCTGTAGCATTTACTGCGTATGCCTTTTCACGATATCGCTTCATTGGACGTAAAAATGGCTTAATGACATTCTTGATCCTACAAATGATTCCAAACTTTGCAGCTTTAATCGCGATATTTGTATTAGCAAATCGTACTGGTTTATTAGATACACATATTGGTTTGATTTTAGTTTACGTAGGCGGACAAATTCCAATGAACACTTGGTTAATGAAGGGCTACTTGGATACCATTCCAAAAGAGTTGGATGAATCAGCGAAAATGGATGGGGCAGGTCACTTCAGGATTTTCTTCCAAATTGTGATGCCTTTAGCAAAACCAATTCTTGCAGTAGTAGCATTGTTTTCATTCATCGCTCCACTAGGTGATTTCATCTTAGCTCGAATTCTACTTCGTTCTGAAAAGAATTTCACTCTAGCAGTTGGCTTGTATGAACTAGTAGCTAAGCAATTTGGAAATGAGTTCACTAAATTTGCGGCTGGTGCTGTATTAGTAGCAATTCCGATTGCATTATTGTTCTTAATGTTCCAAAAATATTTCGTTTCTGGCTTAACTGCAGGTGGAACGAAAGGGTAATAATTAAAATGATTTGTTGATATGGAGGGAACGGGAAATGAGAAAAAGATTCAAAAACCTCATTATTATTCCGTTTCTTCTTTTTTTTGCATTGCCAGTTGATGCCATTGAAAAAGAAGAACGTAGTTGGCAAGATGAAAGTATTTATTTCATAATGGTCGATCGATTTAATAATGGTGATACGAATAATGATTTTGAAGTAAATCCTATTGATTCAAAATCATACAATGGCGGTGATTTTAAAGGAATCACTGACAAGTTAGATTACATAAAAGAAATGGGTTTCACATCCATTTGGCTAACGCCAGTGTTTGATAATGAAACCAATGGTTACCATGGTTATTGGATTCAGGATTTCTATAAAACAGAAGAACATTTTGGAACGTTAGAAGAATTCAAGACTCTGGTGAAAGAAGCTCATGATCGAGATATTAAAGTGATATTAGATTTTGTTGTAAATCATGTTGGACCTAATCATCCGTGGGTTAATGAGGAGGCGAAAAAATCGTGGTTTCACGATAAGCAGCCAATTACAAATTGGAACAGCCAAGAAGAAGTTGAAAACAATTGGCTATTCGATTTGCCCGATTTGAACACTGAAAATCCAGAAACGCGCACGTATTTATTTGACGCAGCGAAGTGGTGGATTGAAGAAACGGATGTTGATGGCTATCGTTTAGATACAGTAAAGCATGTGCCAAAAGAATTTTGGACGGAATTTGCCAGTGAAGTAAAATCAGTCAAAGAAGATTTTTATTTATTAGGTGAAGTTTGGCATAATGATTTACGTGTAGTGGCAGCTTATCAAGATACAGGGATTGATGGTTTTGTCGATTTCCCTCAAAACGAACACCTTCGTACTTCTTTTTCTAAGCCAAATACTAGTCTAGGTTGGCTTTTTGCATCACTCGATCGAAATCAGGCATTTTACGATCGTCCTGAATTGTTAGGCACGTTTATGGATAATCATGATATGACCAGATTCACTCGTGAAATCCTTCAATATAAGCATGATCCAGTTGTTCGATGGAAGCTCGCTATGACCTATTTATTCACGGCTCCTGGTATTCCAATCGTCTATTATGGATCTGAGATTGCTTTAGATGGAGGAGAAGATCCAGATAATCGTCGGATGATGAAGTTCGATGGAGATGACGAGCTCATTTCTTATATTGCTAAACTTGGGGAATTAAGAAAAGTTCATCCTTCATTAACCAGAGGGAAGTTAGAACTTTTACATGAAGAGAATGGTGTTGCAATATACAGCAAGCAACATAAACAAGAAACGATGATTATTGCCATCAACAATACAACCAAAACACAATCAATTAAAATTGATTCGAATTTTGGTGAAAATAAGAAACTTGTTAGCGTATTAAATGAACTTGAAATTAAAGATCGCGATCAAACTTTTAATCTAGAACTTACAGCAGAAAAGGCAGACATCTACTTAGTGGCAGATCATACTGGGTTACAAACTTCGACTAAGATTTTGATTGGTGTAGGAGTGATTGGCTTTATTCTACTATCTTTAGTTATTTGGAGAAAAACAAAAAAAGTATGACATCGCAATTTATTCATTGGAGGTTTTTAAACTGAAAAAATATTGGTGGAAAGAAGCAGTATGTTATCAAATTTACCCTCGAAGCTTTAAAGATAGTAATGGTGATGGAATTGGTGATTTGCAAGGGATTGTATCTAAGTTAGATTACTTAAAAGAATTTGGTGTAGATGTTTTATGGATTTGTCCATTCTTTAAATCCCCAAATGCCGATAATGGCTACGATATTAGTGACTATCAAGATATTATGGAAGAGTTCGGGACGATGGAAGACTTTGAAGTACTTCTAGAAGAGTCACATAAAAGGGGCTTAAAAGTAATCTTAGACTTAGTCATCAATCACACGAGTGATGAGCATCCATGGTTTGTTGAATCACGTTCCTCAAAAGACAATCCAAAACGTGATTGGTATATTTGGAGTGACGGTAAAGATGGAAAAGAACCAAACAACTGGGAAAGTATATTCTCTGGAAGTGCATGGGCATTAGACAACGACACAAATCAGTACTATATGCATTTATTCCATGACAAACAGCCTGATTTAAATTGGGAAAACAAAGAAGTAAGACATGCTTTATACGACATGGTTAATTGGTGGCTTGATAAAGGCATCGATGGTTTCCGTGTTGATGCTATTTCGCATATTAAAAAGCGTCCAGGGATGCCAGATTTACCGAACCCTGAAAACTTGGATTATGTGTCATCATTTGATATGCATATGAATCAAGAAGGCATTCATGAATTCTTAGAAGAGTTAAAAGTAGAAACATTTGATAAATACGATATTATGACGGTCGGAGAAGCCAATGGTGTGAAAATTCACCAAGCAGATGACTGGGTAGGGGAAGAAAACGGGAAGTTCAATATGGTCTTCCAGTTCGAACACCTTGGACTATGGGAAAAAGGTACAAATAACTCTGTAGATGTCATTGGGTTAAAAAATACACTATCGAAATGGCAAACTGAACTTCATGAAAAAGGTTGGAATGCCTTATTCTTCGAAAATCATGATCAACCACGTAGTGTATCTACTTGGGGCAATGATGACCAGTATTGGTCAGAAAGTGCTAAAATGTTAGGTGCTTGTTACTTCTTCATGCAAGGGACACCTTTCATTTATCAAGGTCAAGAAATTGGGATGACCAATGTTCAATATGATTCTATTGATGATTATGACGATCAAGGCATGAAGAATTATTATCGAATAGAAACAGCTAAAGGTAGACCACACGAAGAAATTATGGAAATCGTATGGAGAACGGGTCGAGATAATTCACGAACACCAATGCAGTGGAATGGAGATTCAGAAGCTGGCTTCACTACGAGTAAACCTTGGTTAATGACAAACGAAAATTATCAAGAAATTAACGTAGAATCTCAAATTAATGATTCTGATTCTATCTATTCATTTTATAAAAAAATGATTGAATTGCGTAAAGCAAATTCAGTCCTTGTTTACGGAAAATACAAATTGTTGTTAGCAGATCATCCAAGTATCTTTGCTTATAAACGTACTGAAGGTGAGTCTGAAGCCATGATTATTTGTAATTTCAGTGATCAAGAAGAGGCTGTAACATTTGATGATGCAGCAACAAAACAGGGTCAGTTACTTTTAAGTAATGTTAAGCAGGAAGACAATAGCTTCTCATCTAATATGGTATTAAAACCATATGAAACAAGAGTTTATTTATTTTCTCAAAACAACTAAACTGTAGGTTCTGATAAATTAAACATGTTGGATAAAACTTATAACCGTAGGGAGGGGAATAACAATTGGCCATTACAATAAAAGATGTAGCTAAATTAGCTGATGTTGCTCCTTCTACGGTGTCCAGGGTTATTGCAAATAATCCACGGATCAGTGATAAGACCAAAGAAAAAGTGAAAGCAGCAATGGACGAACTAGGCTATCATCCGAATTTTATAGCAAGAAGTTTAGCTAATCAGTCAACTCGAGTCATTGGTTTAGTTTTGCCAAACTCAACAGATGTGTTCTTTCAAAATCCCTTTTTCCCAACTGTTCTTCGTGGTTTAAGTGATGGAGCCAATGAAAGACAATACGCTTTGCAAATTAGCACGGGTAAAACCGATGATGAAATTTTTGAAGGTGTTGTCCAAATGGTTCAAGGACGAAGAGTAGATGGGGTCATCTTGTTATATTCTAGAACGGAAGATAAGGTGTTGAATTATCTGAGGGAAAGAAAGTTTCCATTTGTTGTGATTGGAAAACCTTTTAAAGATGTCGACCAAATTACGTACGTCGATAATGATAATTATAAAGCCTCGAAAGAAGCAACCAATTATTTATTATCATTAGGCCATAAACAAATAGGGTTTATTGGCGGTGACTTGAATTTTGTCGTTACGATCGAGCGGATTTTAGGATTCGAAAAAGCTCTGAGAGAAGCAAATATTGAAAGCAATGATGAATATATTATTCACAGTGAATTTCTTCGAGAAGGTGGTCAAGAAGCCATCAGCCAGTTGCTGAATTTAAAGAATCCACCTACGGCTTTAGTAGTTGCCGATGATTTAATGGCACTTGGGGTTTTAAATACGTTAACGGAAATGAAGATTTCTGTTCCAGAGGATATATCTATTTTGAGTTTTAATAATGTGTTGTTTTCAGAGTTATCAAATCCGCCTTTAACTTCGGTAGATATTAATATTTTTGAATTAGGCTACCAAGCCTCAAGAAGTTTAATTCGTCTTTTGAGTAACGAAAATGAACCAGTGAGACGTATTATAGTCCCTCACAAATTAATCAAAAGAGTTTCATGTTCTAGTCGAATAATAGACATAAAAACAGCTCATCCGAATTAATGGATGAGCTGTTTTAATTTAGACGAAAAATATTTTAAATCGAGTTCAAATATTTATAAAATTAATTGATGGTCGGCTATTTCTTTCGCTTTCCGCGGACGAAACGCAAGCCTCCTCGGCTCATCTGTCACTGACAGCTGAGCCTGTGGGGTCTAGCGTGTTTCGTTTTTCCGCAGGAGTCTTCAGAAAAAGCCGACCATTTTCCTGTTAAATAATAAGCAGAGTTATGTGTCCATCTTTAAAATACTAATTAAAGATGTACAAAATGGTCGGGCACCGAGTCTTACCTTATATATGAACAACTGATGATATTGAAAGTAATAAATTCAAATATGTATCTCATACAAGAAAAACAAATATTATTATTTTCATAATTACAAACTTAAGTTGATTGAAATGAAGGCGGCGTAAAACATCTGCTCCTGCATCGCTACGCTAGCTTCGTCGCAAAGATTAGCGCCAAAGAATTTGGTGCTAATCTTTCCTGCGGAACCAGCAAGAACTGAAGACCCTGGACTGAGCTGCGCGAGGGAAGCGGCTGAAGTCTTGCCCGCGGAAAGCGTCCGCTGCAATGTAAATCAACATTTTTTTGATTACAATATGACAGCTCATCCGAATTAATGGATGAGCTGTTTTTTATTTTGCGTTTGTGAAGATTATTTTAATTTGCTGTCGAAGTAATTTACTACGCCATTATAAATTCCTAGGGAAGCTTGTTCTCTAAATTGATCAGTAGAGACCGAGCGTTCTTCAGAGGGGTTACTTAAGAATCCTAATTCAATCAAAATCGCTTCTTGACGATTCTCACGTAATACTAAGTAATTACCAGGTTGTGAACCACGATCTCTTAATGAGATTTTTTTACTAAGTCCAGCATGGACTGCTTTTGCTAAGTTTTTTTGATAGCCATGCATGTAATACGTGGTAAATCCATTAATCGATGAATCATCGGTTGCATCATAATGAATACTGATAAAAGCATCCGCAGGTAACTGATGAGCAATGGAAACTCGTTTACGTAAATCAACATACACATCGGAATCTCTTGTCATAACTACATCAGCACCTGCAGCACGTAATTTACTGCTTAATAACTCAGATGTTTGGAGAGCAATCCCTTTTTCATCGGTCCCTCTTGCACCAGTAGTCCCATGGTCATTGCCACCATGTCCTGGATCAATAACAATTGTTAAGCCGTAAAGTGTACCTTTTTTTCTAGGAGCTTTTTTGTCTTTTGTATCAGAAGTTGCTCCTTTTTGGTTTGATGAAACAACCCAATTTGCTACGAAAGCTTTTTTACCATCGTTTAATTGAACTTCGTACCAATCACCTGTTTGTCCAATTGTAGAGAATGTTTCTCCTGCATTTGCTCGGTACACGACTTCGCTCGAAGTAGATGCATCTGATCTCAAATTCGTCCCATTATAAACAATAGTGACCGTTTTTAAAGAAGTATCTTTATCTTTAACTTGTTCAGTAGTTGTCGGTGCTAAATCTGTATAGGTACCGTAAAACGAATAAACCCATCCAGACTCTTTGTTCGATAGGGCTATGTTCACCCAATTATTGCGTTTTTCTAAAATTTTAAAGCGATCGTCTTTTTTTATCTGAGTAACTTTTTTTGATGTTAAATCCGGTTTTGACCGAACATTTAGCCGGTCAACTGAAACCTGAAAAGCGGTAGTTGAGTCAACTACTGGCTTTGGAGTTTCCTTTGATTCCTTAGAAATCGTTATGTATTCCTTTGAAACAAATCCTTGAACTTGATTAAACGCAATTTCAACCCAATCGCCTTGATCACTGATAAATGTGGCTTGATCACCTGCGGATAATTGAGTTAGCGTTGCAGCATTTATAGAAGGTTGAGAACGTACATTCAATCGATCCACTTTCGAAATCACTGATTGTTTAATTATCTCTTGAGCTTCTGATTTCTTGGTATACCATGCTGCCACCCAACCACTATGTTGATCTTTTGTTACCTTCAACCAATCTCCTTGTTTATCAGTTACAATCATTCGATCGCCTTTGTTAAGAGAAGTCATAATTGGATAAGCTAATCCAGGACCAGAACGCATATTTAATGAAGAAACAGTAGATATTACTTCTTCACCAATTGCTTGAGAGTTCGTTGGGATAAGAATTGAACATATTAATATAAGTGCGATTGCATAAGAAAATAGTTTATATAAAGATACATTTTTCATGAAATTCCTCCCTTTTATCTATTGTAAATAGAGATGAGGGAAAAGACTATAACTTTCTGACATTTTGAGACAGACTTCGACTATATGTAATAAAGAATTATTAGTTTTATGGGCGGATTTAAGTTAATATTGAAATTTGGATAATTAGCAATT
>JAHIWI010000004.1 GCA_018816185.1 Bacillota bacterium | reverse complement strand
GTTAAACCATCTTTAAATAGTTCGCGGTTTTCAACAGGGAATACAGTATGTTCGCTATATACGTCTAAATTTGAAGAAGTTTCATTTACATGGAATAAGTTTTTTGTGTATTCTTCAGGGAATTGACGCTCTTCCATCATTTTAATCATACGTTCATTTTCAATTTGTTGATTGATGTCGAAACCTAATAATTTACCTTTACGACTTACGATAAAAACATTACATTCGATTACGTTGCTTAATGTAGTGGACATTTCTTTAAAGTTTACTTGCTTTGTCGCCGAGCCTTGCAGCATCGAGTTAATCTTTCTTGTTTTTGCTAATAAATTCATCTAATTGGCCTCCTGTGATTTAACTGCTATTTATTCAATATTCTAAAGGTTTTTAATCTTCAATGATATAGATTTATCTTACATTACAAAATAAATTGTGACAAATCTTTGTTTTTTACGATATTTCCTAATTTTTGATCGACATAGCCTGGCGTAATGTCGATATGTGCTGGTGATATTTCAGAAGCTTCAAAAGAGAGTTCCTCTAATAACTTTTCTAATATCGTGTGCAACCTTCTAGCCCCAATGTTGTCAGTTTCTTGGTTTACTTCCGTCGCAATTTCTGCAATTCGAGTGATAGCTTCATCCGTAAACTCAATAGTCACTCCTTCTGTTTCTAAAAGTGATTTATATTGACGAATTAATGAATGATCAGGTTCTTTTAAAATCCTAACAAAATCATCTTTCGTTAGCTTTTCAAGTTCTACACGAACAGGGAATCTTCCTTGTAATTCTGGAATCAAATCTGATGGTTTTGCCGTATGGAAAGCTCCTGCAGCAATGAACAACATATAATCAGTTTTAACAATCCCATGCTTCGTTTGAACAGTTGAGCCTTCAACGATTGGCAATATATCTCGCTGGACACCTTCTCTTGAAACATCTGCAGAGGATCCCGCTCCACCCTTGCTTGCAATTTTATCAATCTCATCAATAAAGATAATCCCAGACTGCTCCGCACGTTCGACTGCCTTTTGAGATAGTTCTTCATTATCAATTAATTTACCAGCTTCTTCAATTGTTAAAATTCGTCTCGCATCTTTAACTTGAACACGACGTTTTTTCTTTTTCTTCGGCATGAGATTTGAAAAGGCATCTTGCATGTTTTGACCCATATTCTCCATCCCTGACCCTTGGAATGCGTCAAAGAGTGATGGAGACTGTTCAGTTACCTCTACATTTACCCATTCTTCCTCAAGCTTGCCGTCTCTTAAATCTTCCGCTATTTGTGACCGTTTTAAACGAACTTCTGTATCATCATTATTAGTTTCTTCTTGTTCAGCCTTTTGACCAAAAAGCATTTCAAAAGGATTTTGTCCTTCATGCTTCTTTTTTAATGAAGGAACTAATAATCGAACAATGGCATCATTCGCCAAGCGTTCAGCTTGGCTTTTCACTGCTTCCATCATTTCTTCTTTAACTAAGCGCACCGAAGTTTCAGTAAGATCTCGAACCATAGACTCTACATCTCTTCCTACATAACCTACTTCTGTGAACTTGGTTGCTTCAACTTTAATGAATGGAGCCTTTGTTAACTTGGCAATTCTACGTGCAATTTCAGTCTTACCAACTCCAGTAGGACCAATCATTAATATGTTTTTAGGAATAACTTCATTTTTCATTTCATCAGACAACAAACTTCTGCGATAGCGATTTCGTAAGGCAACAGCAACCGATTTTTTCGCATCCTTTTGTCCGACAATATAACGATCCAAATGCTCAGTTATTTGTTTAGGGGTTAGATGTTTACTCATTCATTCAACGCCTCCACAATTATTTCATGATTTGTGAATACACATATATCGGCTGCAGTGGTTAATGCTGCTTTTGCAATTTGTTCGGCAGTCATTGTCTCACCAGCATATAGTTTTAATGCTCTACCTGCAGCTAATGCAAAGTTACCACCAGAACCTATTGCTAATATTCCGTCATCTGGTTCAATTACTTCACCTGTCCCAGAAACTAATAGCAAAGTTTCTTTATTCATTACCAAAAGCATTGCTTCTAGACGTCTTAGCATTTTATCGCCACGCCATTGTTTTGCTAACTCAACCGAAGCACGTTGCAAATTCCCATCATACTCCATTAACTTTGCTTCAAACATTTCGAATAACGTAAAGGCATCCGCTACTGAACCTGCAAACCCTGCTAAAACTTGACCATTAAATAATCGTCTCACTTTTTTTGCGGTATGTTTCATTACAACTTGATTGCCAAGCGTTACTTGACCATCACCGGACATGGCTGATTTTCCAGCATGTTGAATAGCGAATATCGTTGTTGCATGTATCTCACCCATATAGTTCACCTCATAATTCGTTATGCACGTGGATGTGCATTCATATATGTTTTTCTTAAGTGTTCTTTCGTGACATGTGTATACACTTGAGTGGAAGAAAGTTGAGAATGACCAAGTAACTCTTGGACTGTACGTAAGTCAGCACCATTGTTAAGTAGGTGCGTCGCAAACGTATGTCGCAACATATGAGGATAAATTTTTGTATGCAGAGAAGCTTTTTTAACCATCTCATTTAATACAAATCTTACACCTCTAGGAGTTAATGGCTCCCCTCGCATATTAGTAAAGATCATTTGATGTTTTGTTTGTTTCATAAGTTTAGGACGTGCCACTTCTAAATAGTGTTCCAATGCATCATGGGCAAATTGGCCAAACGGTAAATAGCGTTCTTTACGACCTTTTCCCATTACTCGTAATATACCCAATCTCAAATCAATATCTACTTCTTCTAGAGAGGTAAGTTCACTAACTCGAATGCCTGTCGCATAGAGCAGTTCTAACAATGCTCGATTTCGAATATCGAGTAGCGAATCGCCTTCTGCAGCTTTAAATAACTCCTGCATTTCTTCTTCATAAAAAAAATGAGGAAGTCGTTCCTCTTTTTTAGGATGATATAAGGACCGAAAAGCATCTTCTTTAAAACCAAATTCTCGATTTCCAAATTTATAGAACGATCGAATTGCAGAAATTTTTCTTGAAATCGTCGTTCTGGATAATTTATTTTCATACATTTTCGTTACGTAAAGTCTTGCATGAATATATTCAACTTGTTCTAATTCAGTCACACCTTCAGCTTCAAGAAAACGGAAGAATTCAACGATATCAGATTCGTATTCACGAACCGTATG
>JAHIWI010000057.1 GCA_018816185.1 Bacillota bacterium | reverse complement strand
TGCTAAAGAAACGGCTGCTACCGAACAAAATGTAGAGTATTCAGTGTGTCATTCTTGTTTTAGACAAGCTAAGTGTTGGGGCAATGAAGGGCAAGGTATGTGGCCGATCGTTCAAGATTGGAAAGACATGCGTAATCATGCGAAATCGGGTGTTCGCTATCGAATGAATGAGCGCATTCAAGAAAAATGTGTCCGTTCGAGCGGTCTTATTGAATCGCTAGAAGAAGAATATTCATCTAACAAGCTATCAGGTCATTATGCGCACGGGAAAAAGATGCTTGCTTTTCAATTAAGAGACATGAGTCAGCATGTCAGCGAGTTGATGGCAGATCTTCAGTTAAATGACGTTAATCATGAATCAGAAGAAGAAAGAATTTCAAGACATTTGGACGAGGCAAAGGTGTCGCATTTTCAAATAGATATATTATCGGAAGAAGCAGGAAATCGAAAAATTGTATGTTGCATACCACTTAAGCAAGCAGACTGGGAAACGAATCAAATGATTGGTGAACGGCTAATCATCCCAATTCTTCATGAATTATATGATGAACCTTTTGAAATTAGTCGTACTTCTGAAATTTTAGATCCTTTTCCACATATCCAGCTAACGTTCCAATCGGCTGTTCGATTCACTTATGAGTATGGTGTTTACAATCGATCGTCCCAAAATACCGTGTATTCAGGAGATACTCACAGTGTTATTCCTTTGCATAAAGGGTTAGTTGCTTTTATTTTGTCAGACGGAATGGGACAAAATATTGAAGCATATCAAGAAAGTAGACGCGTGATTCGTTTACTTAGAGAATGCTTACAGCATCATATGAATCCGGAAACGGCCATGCACACCTTGCATTATGTTATGTCGTTAAAACAACATTCTGATTTGTATGCAACAGTGGACTTAGCTTTACTTGATTTGCAGCAAGGGAAACTGTGGTCGTTTAAAGCAGGAAGTATGTCGACCTATATTTTACGAGGAAACGATTGTTTACGAATTGATAGTCAAAGTGTACCGATTGGATTTTTACCGGCATTGTCTCTGGATGCAGAAGAACGTATCGTAAAAGACGGAGATTTAATCGTCTTGCTATCTGACGGAATGTTTTCCCCTGATTATTCATTAGATGAGCAGGAGGCGGAATTAATTCGGTTGATGAGAAAGCATGAAGGAACACCATGTTCATCATTAGGAGATGTATTAG
This sequence comes from Bacillota bacterium, assembly GCA_018816185.1. Classification (GTDB taxonomy): domain Bacteria; phylum Bacillota; class Bacilli; order Bacillales_A; family Planococcaceae; genus Paenisporosarcina. The sequence goes on along the minus strand of JAHIWI010000057.1, from coordinate 7,032 downwards.
CAGCCGAATTCGCACGAAAATTCCCTGCAGATGAAGACGATCGAACTTTACTAGTCGTTCGAGTGAGACATGCCATACCGGAATGGTCACTATTTTCTCCAGCTTATCGAAATATTAAGCGAGAAAGAATGATAAGATAGAGGATATAAACAAGGAGGTGACAAGAAGATGGATTTTCGGTTAGATGTGTTGAATTATATAAAAAAACATCACTTAATAAACAAAAAAGACCGTCTTCTTGTCGCTTGTTCAGGAGGAGCGGATTCCGTAGCGCTCCTCACATTTTTATGGAATGAAAGAAAGTCACTTGATGTCGAACTTGCTTGTGTACATGCAAATCACGGTTTAAGAGGACTTGAATCTGATGCCGATGAAGAATATGTTAAACAACTTTGTGCAGAAATAAATATTCCTTTTTTTCACAGGACATTGACCATTCAACAAATTGTTGAGGAGACGAAAGGGAATATCCAAGATATTTGTAGACAAGAACGGTATATGTATTTTGAAGAAATTATGGAAAAACATGATTACACAACATTAGCAGTAGCACATCATGCAGACGACCAAGCTGAAACCATTTTAATGGGTTTAACGAGAGGTTCTAAAGCGGATGGAATGCCTACTAAAAGGACTTTTGCGAACGGGCAATTAATTCGTCCTTTCCTTTCTGTTACTCGAGACCACATAGAAGAATATTTAATGATTTATCAAGTATCGTATCGTGAAGATTCCAGTAATAAAAAAGATACATATACAAGAAATCGAATACGTCATCACATTCTTCCTTTATTGCAAGCAGAAAATCCGAGTGCGACCATTCAGATGGCGCGTTGGGCGGAACAACAACAACTTGAAAGTGCATTCCTCGAAACGTTGGCACAAAAAGAATGTGAAGAAATCATCTTGAAAAATTCCGGTTCGTCATTTGAGGTGGATTTACAAAGATTTCAAAGCGTTGCGACTGCTTTACAAAAAAGAGTCATTCTACTACTATTAAACTATCTATATCCAAAGCAAAATATGTGGTTCAGTCAATCGTTAATCGATCAAATTCATGACCAGTGTCTCGAACGCGACGGTTCAAAAGAAATAGCTCTTCCAAATGGAGGAAAAGTACGCCGTCAATATTCGATGATGCTTTTTTCATTTCCCCAAGAAGATTTACAAATAGATGTGAATTTACAAGAGGTTATGTTTGGTCAATGGATGGATGTCGGCTATGATACACGTATGCGTCTTGAAGAAAGGCAAGAAGAGGAGCTCGAATTCGATGGAGCTTGGTATATCACTTTGAATGAAAAAGAGATGCCATTATCCCTTCGACCTAAAAAAGACGGAGATCGTCTGTTGTTACAAGGAATGACGGATCCAAAACGTGTATCACGTATCATGATTGATGAAAAAGTATCAAGGTTTGACCGGGATTCTTTTTTAGTATTAGTTACCAAGGATGATGAATTATTGGGTTTACCAGGACTTCGACTTGGACACCGCTTTTCAAAAACCCCACCAGCTGGCTGGACACATCGAGTCGTAATAGAAAATGAGGCACCAAAGCCCAAGGAGGAAGAATTATGTTAGAAAAAGATATCCAAGAAGTTCTGTTATCAGAAGAAATTATACAAACGAAAATTCGTGAATTAGGCGCAGAGCTATCTGCGGATTATAGTGACAAATTCCCACTAGCAATCGGCGTGTTAAAAGGTGCAATGCCTTTTATGGCTGATTTAATGAAGCGCATGGACATATACATGGAAGTAGACTTCATGGATGTCTCAAGTTACGGGAATGCAACAGTATCTTCGGGTGAAGTGAAAATCGTCAAAGATTTAAACACAAGCGTTGAAGGTCGCGACATTCTAATCCTTGAAGACATTATCGATAGTGGCCTAACATTAAGCTACTTAGTGGATCTGTTTAAATATCGTAAAGCAAACTCCATCAAAATCGTAACACTTCTTGATAAACCAACGGGCCGAAAAGTTGATTTACATGCTGATTATGTTGGTTTTGAAGTACCTGATGCGTTTGTAGTAGGGTATGGTTTAGATTACATGGAGAAATACCGTAATTTACCATATGTTGGTATTTTGAAAAAAGAGGTTTATTCGTTTTAATAAACCTGCCGTAATTTAGTCAAAGTTTCCGTTTTAAGGTTTGATACGCAAGGCTTTTCGTTGTACGCAAATTTCTACGTATGATAAGATTACAAATAGTTTTTCTGTATATTTTGTGAGGAGGCTCGGGATGAATCGAATATTTCGATACACCATATTTTATTTATTAATTTTCCTCGTTATTATTGGTATTTTTGGTACATTCAACAGCGGAAAAAACCCAACCAAAGAAATCAATTATGGCGATTTTCTTACTGCTTTAGAAAGTGGTAAAGTAACAGAATTCAGCATGCAACCGGATGCTGATGTTTATGAAGTTCGTGGGAAAATGGAAGGTTATGGCGAAGAAGATGAATTCGTGACCAATATTCCATTAAATAACGACGCTCTTCAAGATGAGATCCGCGAAGCGGCTAAAACGAATGATGTCAATGTGTTAGCAGCACCTGAAACTAGCGGATGGGTGCAATTCTTCACTGGTCTGATTCCATTCATTATCATTTTCATCCTGTTCTTCTTCTTATTGAACCAAGCTCAAGGCGGCGGAAATCGTGTCATGAACTTCGGTAAGAGCAAAGCGAAACTTTATGATGATAAGAAAAAAGCGAAGTTTGAAGATGTTGCCGGAGCGGACGAAGAAAAACAAGAGCTTGTTGAAGTTGTTGATTTCTTGAAAGATCCTCGCAAATTTGCAGAAGTCGGAGCGCGTATTCCAAAAGGTATTTTACTAGTGGGACCTCCAGGTACAGGTAAAACATTACTTGCACGTGCAGTTGCAGGTGAAGCAGGCGTACCTTTCTTCTCAATCAGTGGTTCAGACTTTGTTGAAATGTTCGTAGGGGTTGGGGCATCTCGTGTGCGTGACCTTTTCGAAAATGCGAAGAAAAATGCACCATGTATTATTTTCATTGATGAAATTGATGCAGTAGGTCGTCAACGTGGAGCCGGTTTAGGTGGAGGTCACGATGAGCGTGAACAAACCTTGAATCAGTTACTTGTTGAGATGGATGGATTTGGAGCAAACGAAGGAATTATTATCGTAGCTGCAACGAACCGTCCTGACATTTTAGATCCAGCACTTCTTCGTCCAGGTCGTTTTGACCGTCAAATTACGGTTGGTCGTCCAGACGTTAAGGGTCGTGAAGCAGTACTTAAAGTTCATGCTCGCAATAAACCTTTAGAAGATCATGTGGATTTAAAAGCGATCGCACAACGTACACCAGGATTCTCTGGTGCTGATTTAGAAAATCTATTAAACGAAGCAGCACTTGTGGCGGCTCGTCGTAATAAAAAGAAAATCGATATGGCGGATATTGATGAAGCTACGGACCGCGTTATTGCGGGACCAGCTAAAACAAATAAAGTTATATCTGAAAAAGAACGTAATATTGTGGCTTGGCATGAAGCGGGTCACGTTGTCATTGGTTTAACATTGGATGATGCTGAAATCGTTCATAAAGTAACAATTGTCCCTCGTGGTCAAGCAGGCGGTTATGCAGTGATGCTTCCAAAAGAAGATCGCTACTTCATGACGAAACCTGAATTGTTGGATAAAATTTCTGGATTACTTGGTGGACGTGTTGCTGAAGACATCGTTTTCGGTGAAGTTTCTACTGGTGCTCATAATGACTTCCAACGTGCAACGAGCATTGCTCGTAGCATGGTTACTGAATACGGGATGAGTGACAAACTTGGACCGATGCAGTTTGGTCAAGCGCAAGGCGGAAATGTCTTCCTTGGACGTGACTTTAACTCTGAACAAAATTATTCGGATGCGATTGCTTATGAAATCGACCAAGAAATGCAACGAATGATTAAAGAGCAATATGTTCGAACGAAAGAAATTTTAACTGAGAAGCGTGAGTTACTTGATTTAATTGCAACTACATTACTTGAAGTAGAAACACTTGATGCTGCTCAAATTAAACACTTAAAAGATCATGGTACACTTCCGGAACGTGAGTATGAAACATTAAATGGCAAGACGGAAGAGAAGAAAGATGTTACTACTGATGCGGTTGTCGATTCAACGACAAACGATTCAGCTGACATTCCAGATGTGACTGGTGCAGCAAACGATCCTTCAACAGGTGATTTACCTTCTGAGGACACAGCAAGTGAACCTTCTAAAGGTATTCAAGAAGATCGTAAATAATCAATAACCCATAAAAGCTGATTGACTTCCCCTTGCGGAGTCAATCAGCTTTTTTCTAATGCTCAAATTATGGTATGATGACTTCGAGAAAAGTCGCGATTCAACTTTATGTGATTTGAGTGGCAAGGATAAGTGAGGGACATAGATGATACTTGTATTAGATACAGGAAACACAAACATTGTTTTAGGGGTTTACGACAAATCTGACCTCATTCATCATTGGCGTATGGAGACAGATCGTTATAAAACGGAAGATGAATATGGCATGCAGGTAAAAGCTTTATTTGACCATGCAGGTATTCAATTTTCTCAAATAGATGGCATTATCATTTCATCCGTCGTTCCACCGATTATGTTTTCTTTGGAGCGCATGTGCCAAAAGTACTTTGGACTAAAACCATTAGTTGTGGGCCCTGGCGTTAAAACGGGGTTAAATATTAAATACGAAAATCCGCGAGAAGTAGGAGCGGACCGCATTGTGAATGCTGTTGCGGGTATCCATGAATATGGGCCACCACTCATTATCGTCGATTTTGGAACAGCCACAACCTATTGCTATATTAATGAAAAAGGCGAGTACATGGGTGGTGCTATTGCACCAGGTATCGGAATATCGATTGAAGCTTTATTCGCAAGAGCATCGAAACTTCCGAGAATTGAATTGACCCAACCTGAACATGTAGTAGGCAAAAATACCATATCTGCGATGCAAGCTGGAATTGTTTATGGCTATGTTGGACAAGTAGAAGGTATTGTTAATCGCATGAAAGCACAAAGTAAGTTAGAACCAACAGTTATTGCTACTGGCGGTATGGCAAGTTTAATATCGGCGGAATCGACTGTTATAGATGTGATTGATCCTTATTTAACATTAAAAGGATTGCACTTAATTTATCAACGAAACCAATAAGAATAGAGGGTTAACCAAATGAATGATTATTTAGTTAGAGCATTAGCATTTGATGGAAAAGTACGTGCTTTTGCTGTCAAAACAACCGATACAATTGCAGAAGCGCAACAACGCCACGGAACATGGCCAACTGCATCAGCCGCATTAGGTCGTACAATGACTGCAGGCGTTATGATGGGAGCTATGTTAAAAGGTGAAGATAAGTTAACGGTAAAAGTTGAAGGGCAAGGACCAATCGGAGCTATCATCGTTGATAGTAATGCAAAAGGAGAAGTCCGTGGATATGTAACAAATCCTCAAACGCATTTCGACTTGAATGAACACGGGAAATTAGATGTGCGCCGTGCTGTTGGTACTGACGGTATGATTACGATCGTTAAAGATTTAGGCATGCGAGACTTCTTCACAGGTCAAGTGCCGATTGTTTCTGGAGAACTAGGAGAAGATTTCACTTACTATTTCGCAGCATCTGAGCAAGTGCCTTCCTCAGTTGGATTAGGGGTTTTAGTGAATCCGGATAATACAATTTTAGCTTCAGGTGGGTTTATTATTCAATTAATGCCTGGAATTGAAGACGAAACCATCACGGTTATTGAAGAGAAATTAAGTAAGATGGAACCAGTTTCTAAATTATTGGATAAAGGCTTATCACCTGAACAATTGTTACAAGAAATTTTAGGTGAAGAGAATGTGGAGATATTAGAGCAAATGCCAGTTATGTTCGATTGCAATTGTTCAAAAGAGCGATTTGGAACGGCCATTTTAAGCCTAGGAGAATCAGAAATTCGTGAAATGATTGAAGACGACGGCCAAGCCGAAGCGCAGTGTCACTTCTGTATGGAAACATATCACTATTCTGAAGCAGAATTGGAAGCCTATATCGATGAGATCAAATCATAATCGCGAGCGTCGACCTGAACCAGGTCGACCAACAAAAAAGACGTTAAAAACAAAACCTGTATTAGTTGTACTTGGTTTGTTGTTAGCTGGTAACCTTTTATGGTTTATCGCTTGGTTAATTCCGAACGGACCTTCTGGTGGAAATGAAGAAGTAGCTTCTGTTGACGGAAATCCCATTACACGTGAAGACTGGCTAGTTGCAATGGAAGAGCAATATGGTCAAGAAACTCTTTTGGAATTAGTGAATTCTAAAGTGATGGAAACGGCTGCTAAAAAGTACGATATCAACGTGAGTGAAGAAGAAATCGACTTAGAATTAGCACTAATCCGTTCAGCTCAAGATGCTTCTGATTCTTCTCTTCAAGCCTTAAATGGAGAGGTTCAAAGACAAAAAATCCGTTCTCAACTCATCTTAGATAAGGTTTTAACGAAAGACATCGTGATTAATGACGACGAAATCGAGTCCTTTTTCAAAGAAAATCAAGCACTCTATAATATTCCTACAACCTACCGAACACGTATGATGATTCTTCCAACTGCTGATGAAGCGAAATCGGCAGTTAAGGAACTGGATAACGGTTCTTCTTTTGATGTATTGGCAAGAGAACGGTCACTAGATAGTGCATCTGCTAGTTTAGGAGGCGATATTGGATACATCACGCCCCAACAGGAAAATATGGATCCAGCCATTATCGATGCAGCCACCAAACTGAAAGCAGGCGAGTGGAGCGACTCTATTAATCTAGAGGATGGACGAATTGCAGTTGTTTATGTAGAAGACGTAGCTGAAGGAAAATCGTTTAAATACGATCAAGTAAAAGATCATATTAAACGTGAGTTAGCACTTGAGCAATTACCTCAATCGGTATCACCAGAAGCTTTTTGGAAAGAATTCGACACCGAATGGTTTTATAGTGAATAATATGTATTCAATAAATGCTATGTTA
>JAHIWI010000292.1 GCA_018816185.1 Bacillota bacterium | reverse complement strand
GCTTTTCCTTGATCCACACAGTCTGGTAATCCTAGACCTTCATATGAACTTCCAGCGAGTTTTATCATTGGAAAATGCTCTTTTAGTTCTTTTTTAGCTTTAGCGACACGTTCTTTATGGCCGACCATATATTGAGGAGAAGCTTTCTTCCATCTTGTCACAACTGTAAATAAAGGATCTTCTTTTATTTTCATCGTTTGTTTGAGGTCAGAGAGGACAATCTTTTCAAGTTCGCTATCTGATAACTCTACAGTAGACTCATCCCCTGGACGACCTACAAATCCTCGAAGTAGTACATGACCTTCTGGTGTCGTCGTTGGCCATTTTCTGTGAGTCCACGTACAAGCTGTTATTGAATAATCACTATTGCGCGAAACTAAAAAGCCAGTACCTTCATTTTCTTGACTTACGGCATCCTCTTTAAATGCCATAGCAACTGTCGCTACCGAAGTTGCTGGCATTTCTTGAAAATCAGTCATCAGTCCATGTTCTTCAAATACTGGAAGAGCCGCGAGATGTGGCGTAGCAAAAATGACACGATCGAAGAGCATTTCCGCATCATTATTAAGGAACAGATTTACTTGTTCTCCCACTTTCTCAAAACGGTCTACTCGAACTCCCTTTATCACAGAATCAGGTTCGAGTTGTCCTTCAATAGCCTCAACTATGGTTTGTAATCCATTTTTAAACGTACGGAAAATACCTTCTTTGGATTTCTTAACCGGCTGTTTTGGGGCTATTTTCTTCGAACCGATGATTAAACTACGATGTTCCTGTTCTAGTTTATAAAACTGTGGGAACGTAGCTTGGAGACTCATTTTATCAATATCTCCAGAATAGACACCTGCTAATAATGGCTCAATTAAATTTTCAACTACTTCACCGCCAAAACGTCTACGTAAAAATTGTCCGACGGATTGGTCACCTTTTACTGAAGCTTTTGGTAAAACAAAATCACCAGCTGCACGTAATTTCCCGCTCCATGAAAACAATCCAGACGTAATGAATGGTGAGATTTGTGTTGGAATCCCCATAACAGATCCACCAGGAATAGGATGAAGACCGTCATTGACTAAAATATAGGCTTGTCCTGTAGCATTTGCCACAAGTTGATCACTGATGCCAAGATCTTTAGCAAATTGTCCAAAACTTTTTTTGCGTTCTAAAAATGAGTCTGGTCCGCGTTCAATAACAAACCCATCGCGACGAACAGTCTGGATTTTCCCGCCAAGTCGGTGAGAAGCTTCGATTAAGATCACTTCAAGTGGATATCCTTTTTCTCTTGCTTCTTTTTGTAAATAGAATGCGGCTGCTAAGCCCGTAATTCCGCCTCCTATTACAGCTACTTTACGTTTTTCTCCAGACACGGTCATCATCACTTTCGGGTTCAGTTTAGTTATTTCTTATTCAAATGTTTTAAAACAACATCTGTCATTGCATCAATAAATAGTGGTTGTGTATTCGGCATTTCAGGACGGTAGTATTTAGCGCCAATTTCATCTGTCACGACTTTACACTCATAATCATTATCAAATAGTACTTCTAAGTGATCTGTTACAAATCCAACTGGTGTATAAACAAAAGATGTATATCCTTTTTGTTCATGTAACTCACGAGTTAAATCTTGTACGTCAGGACCAATCCAAGGTTCAGGTGTTTGACCAGCACTTTGCCAGCCCACTTCATAGTTTTCAATGCCAGCAGCTTGTGCGATTAAATCCGCTGTTTCTTTTAACTGTTCTGGGTATGGGTCACCATTCGCTATGATTTTTTCAGGTAGTGAGTGAGCAGAAACGATTAAACATGCTTTTGCACGTTCTTCAGGTGACATAGCATCAAATGTTCCAGATACTTTCTCCGTCCAATATTGAATGAATTTCGGCTCATTATACCAACTTTCAACTGAAGTGATATGTAGTCCGCCAAGTTTTTCAGCAGTCTCTTTTGCACGTCCATTATATGACTTAATAGAGAATGTTGAGAAATGTGGAGCTAATACAATCGAAACAGCTTCTGTGATGCCATCTTTATGCATTTGTTCTACTGCATCTTCTACGAACGGTTCAATATGTTTAAGACCAATATATAATTTAAACTCGATGTCATCTTGCACTTCATTTAAACGATTACATAATGCTTC
>JAHIWI010000291.1 GCA_018816185.1 Bacillota bacterium | reverse complement strand
TAATGAGCGTGTGAAACAGATCTCCGTGTCGGGGATTCGTCAATTTTCCAACCAACTTGTGCATTACCCGGATGCTGTCAACTTAACGATTGGTCAACCTGATTTCCCAACACCCGAAAGTGTCAAGTCTGCTGGAATGGCGGCCATTGCGAATGATATGACAGGCTACTCGCATAATGCGGGACTGATTGATCTAAGAAATGCCGTCAGTCGATTTTTTTATGATAAATATAACTTTCATTACAATGCGGAAAATGAAATCATAATCACAATCGGTGCGAGTGAAGCGATCGACGCAACATTCAGAGCGATTTTGACTGAAGGCGACGAAGTAATTTTGCCGGCACCTATGTATACAGGGTACGAGCCGATTATTACATTGCTTGGCGCTAAAGTGGTTTATCTCGACACTTCTGACACAGATTTTCAGCCTTCTGCCGAGCGGTTAGCTTCATTAATTAACGAAAAAACAAAAGCTGTCCTTTTTAACTTCCCATCAAATCCAACGGGTGTAACGATTGAACCGGCGCAAATGGATGCATTGGTAGACGTATTGAAACAACATGAAATCTTCATCTTAACGGATGAAATATATAGCGAAAACACATTCAATGGCGAACATCGTTCGTTTGCATCTTATAGCGAACTACGCGATCGACTCTTTTTAATACACGGTTTGTCGAAATCTCATTCCATGACTGGGTGGCGCATCGGTTTCTTACTCGGACCGCAAGAATTTATGCAGCACGTCATTAAAATTCATCAATACAACACAGTATGTGCACCTTTGCCAAGTCAATACGGGGCAATCGAAGCGTTAACAAACGGACGCGATGTGCCAGCTGCTATGAATAAAGAATATATCGAACGACGCGATTATTTGTATGGTCGATTAATCGATATGGGCATTGAAGTCGTGAAACCAAATGGAGCGTTTTACATGTTTCCTTCTATTAAAAAGTTCGGTATGAGCTCATTTGACTTTGCCACGAAACTATTAAAAGAAGGCGGTCTTGCTTGCGTGCCAGGAAGTGCCTTCAGTAAATACGGTGAAGGGTATATGAGAATTTCTTACGCCTACTCAATGCCTATCCTTATAGAAGGCATGAATCGACTCGAAGCTTTTATACGGAATCTGGATAATCAGTAAAATCAATAGATCGGTACCAGGTACACAAACAATCATAAATGTTTAAACAAACACATTAGTTTATGTACCCGGCACCAAAAAAGGAGTCCTAGAAATGACAGAACTATTATGGTCGACACCGGAAGCCTTACGCTCATTGCTTTGCGAAGTTGTGAGTTGGAAAAGTATGACGCATTCAGACGGTGAGCGGGAATTCCCACTCAAAGTTCAAGCGAAATTACAGGGTGTGCCGTACTTTGCAGAAAACCCAGGAAATATCGAACTAACGGAAGCGGATCACGGCCGTAAACTATTGACCGCTCTATATAAACATCCTGAAGCGAAAGAAACTGTCGTTTTAATTAGCCATTTCGATACGGTCAATACGGAAGAGTATGGTGACTTAGAGGCTCTTGCTTTCGAACCGGAAATGTTAACAAAGGCACTTCTAGATATTAAAGACGAGCTACCTGACGAGGCGCGAGTAGACCTTGAGTCTGGCGATTATTTATTTGGTCGTGGAACGATGGACATGAAAATGGGACTAGTTATGCACATGGGGTTAATTGAAAAGGCTGCTGCAGAAAACTGGCCAATCAATTTAGTTTTATTGACCGTACCGGATGAAGAAGTAAACAGTTCAGGTATGCGTGCGGCAGTGTTGAAACTAATCGACTTACGCAATGAGCACGACCTTACGTATAAATTATTTTTAAACGGCGAACCGGTTTTCTCCCAAGAACCGGGCGATCCGAATTTCTATGTTTACTCGGGAACAATTGGCAAAATCATGCCTTCAGCTCTGTTTTATGGCATGCAAACACACGTCGGTGAACCATTAAGCGGCATCACTGCGAACTATATTGCATCTTATTTAACACAACGTATGGAATTCAATTCTTTATTCCAAGAAACTGTCCTTGGTGAAAAAACACCTTTGCCCGTCTCATTGCAACAACAAGACTTGAAAATGGAATACTCGACCCAAACGCCATATCGTGCAAAAGCACTCTACAATGTATTTTTAATGAAGCGTAACGCAGCGGAAATCATGGATTTATTCCAACAAGTAGCACATGAATCTGCGGATGCTTGTAATAAAGACTATCAACGCATTTGCGAACGTGAAGGAGTTGAACCGGTTGGTGACATCCAAGTACTTCGCTACGAACAACTGATGGATCACGCAGAAAAGAAATTCGGCATGGATTATATCGACAGCGTCAAAGCATTAGTCGGAGAAAACACAGAGTGGGACGACCGCGAAAAATCATTCCGAATTGTTGATACGCTGATGATCCAGTGCCAAGAACTCGCTCCTGCGATCGTCTTAATGTACACACCACCATACTATCCAGCAGTGAACACGAGCGAAGATGAAGTAGTTGAAGCATGTGTGAAGTTTGTAAAAGAAAAAGGCGACGCGGACTTCAATCTACCGGTCGAACGCATGCACTATTTCAACGGAATC
>JAHIWI010000056.1 GCA_018816185.1 Bacillota bacterium | reverse complement strand
AGGCTCATGAATGTACCTCCCGCTTCTCCAAAATGTGTATGACATCGTGAAATGTGGTGAATGGTTCATAAGGAATGGCCAGCTCCTCACATTTTTCGATGAGAAAATCTCTTGCAATGACTTTGTCTGCAAGCTTTGCCGCTTGCAAATCAGTAATGGAATCACCAATCACGATTTTATAGGTGTTTTCGTCACTTAACTTGCGAATGATGGACGGTTTGCAGCATCCACAACCGTTTGAGCAAAGTTCGTCACAGCTGTGCGGCCACTCAATGGCAATTGACTCTCCAGAAAAATTCGCCTCATTGCAATAAATATGTTGTTCTTCTATCAGACCTTGTAATAGGGGCTGTACGAAGAAGTCAATGCCCCCTGAAACAATATATAACGGGATGTGATGTTCTTTCGTATAGGTTACAAATTCATCAAATCCATCTCGAATTTCAGCTTGTGCCAAAACAAATTGAATAACTTCCTCTTTTTGCGTAGCTGGTAGCAAGTGAAATAATTGCGAAACACCTTGCTGAATCGTCTTTTCTTGACGGAGAATCTGATCTTTAATTGCTTCCCATTGTGGTGGAGCAAATTCTTTCATGATTGCCATGATGTTGTCATTCATTGTGATCGTGCCGTCAAAGTCACAAAAAATAATGGGTTGCTTCATCGGACTTTGTCACCCCACAATTCAAGGGCTAGTCGAAGCTCTTTATGACTTTGCGACGCTTCAGATAGGGTTCGATTGGTTATTGTTGCGTCCACTGCCTGTCTAAATGCCTTCCCTCCTGCAGTTGCTCCTCCTGGATGACCGTGTACGCCGCCTCCAGCATTGATTACGGAGTCCAATTCAAAGTCTGCAATCAGTTGAGGCACCATCGCTGGATGAATACCCGCTGAAGGGACTGGCAAGGTTTTATTCAACAAACCCGGCTCTGTTAATTCTTTGGCTATATGGAGTGTTTCTTGTTTAGCTAATGCGACACTGCCATAAGGCGACGGGAATAAGGAGAAATCCGCTCCTGTATACCGAAGCAACTTCCCGAGTAGCAAGGAATTTGAGACACCATAAAATGGGGAAGGTGTAATTGCGCCTGAGAAGGCTGGATGGGCCATGATGGGAACGGTAATTTCCTTGTCTTCAGCTAAACTTTGAAGGACATCTAGACCATATGCAAAAACGTTAAATAATAGTATATCTGCCCCTAATTCAACCGCCTTTTTCGCTTTTTCTTTCAAGTCATACGTTCTCCCAGTTAGGTTCACTGCAAAACGCGTTCGGTGACCTGTTTGCTCATACACGTTTTCTAACACTTCTTTCGCTTTCGTTATTCGTTGTTCAAATGGAGTTAACGGATTGTCGAATAAAATCTCGTCATCTTTTACAAAGTCCACACCACCGAGAGCCTGTTGCTCTAATTGGTGCGTGAAAAAGTCGATATCTTTGCCGATGATTCCTTTGAAGATGCTCATGACAAATGGGCGGTCATGGACACCAGTTATTGTGCGAATTCCTTCAATGCCAAATTTCGGTCCCGGGAAGTGATTGAGTAGCGTCTCATCGAAGGATAAGTCCGTTAATTTAATTTCGCCATCTAGCGATAATTTGCCAAACGTTGTCGTCAAAATGGCGGGAATGTCTGCGCTGAAATTTGCTGTAGGATAGGCAATTTCAATGATTCCTTTCGTTCGTGTTTCTGCAAAATGGCCAGCTGTTGTTCCAAGAGACTCCACATGCACGACTCTCCCTTTATGTTTTTTCAATTGTTCTTGTTCAAGTAATGGCAAGTCAGTCCATGAACCGACCGTTAGCCCTAGGGCGATGCCTTCAGCTTTCTTTTCTAAGTTTTCTTCGATGCTATGTACCAAATACGTAGCCTTCACTTCTGTCACGTCGATCACCTCTTTATTCCAAAATAAAAAACCTCTTCACAAAAAAGAAGAGGTTAGTAAGAACTAACATCCTCTTATCTGTCAGCCACTGCTGCAAGAATTAGCACCGTGCCTACTCGCGTAAGTCGGTTGCCGGGTTTCATAGGGCTAGTTCCCTCCACCTGCTCTTGATAAGAAAAATGTAGATATGAATTTTTTGAAATCTAAATTGGATTATGACAGGATACAAAATTGTTGTCAACAAAATTTTCTAAAAAGTTAAAATATAGTTTTTAGGAAATGAGTTTCAATCCAACAGCAGCTCCTAGCACCATCGAAATGAAAAGAATGCGTAACCCCGTTCTTGGTTCTCCGTAAAAAATCATGCCTAAAACGGCTCCACCAGCTGCCCCAATACCTGTCCAAACTGCATACGCTGTTCCCATTGGAAGAGTTTCCATAGCTAGTGCTAAAAATAGAAAGCTTGCAGTAAAACTAACGACTAATCCGGCAATTGACTTCCAGTTTCGCTCTTTATGCACTTGATTAATCATGAGAACGCCCGTCATTTCAAATAAGCCTGCCGTGAATAAAAAGATCCAAGCCATTAGGTCATCTCCTCCTCATGTTTCGTTACAAGCTTCAAACCAACAACCCCAACTAACAACATAACAATTAAACCAATCTTCGCTAAGCTAATGGTTTCACCAAAAAATACACTATCAGCTACTACCGTTCCTGCTGTTCCTAATCCCACAAATACGGCATAAACCGTACCAACTGGCAATGTTTTTCCAGCCATGATCATCAGATAGAAGCTGATGGCAATGGCGATGATCGTGCCGAGCCAAGTCCAACTATCATCTGCGTGTTTTAGGCCAATCACCCAGCAAACTTCAAAACAAGCAGCTATGATTACTTTCATCCATTCTTTATTCATATAACAGTCTCCTTAAACTAAAATAAGCCTGAGAAATGAACGTATGTCTACGTTATCTCCCAGGCTTTTATCCTTCCGTGTATCTTTGCAGAGTGCAAAGCGTTTTCTCTCGGACCAGTCCAAACGAAGTGTTTGCGGAACCCTAGAAAACTTGTTTGCCAAGCTTGAATGGCGCTTTATGAAATTCATGTATTGCAGTAAGGATATTACAGACTCCTGCTAGAGTCAAAAGAAATGGGCTTAGATTAGCAACTTTTCCATGCTTTCTCCAACAAAATGGAGCGAAATGCAGGTAATAGAGAATCAAAATCTTTCGAATGCAATTCTTCACGAGTGATCCATCTACTTTCAGAATGCTCCTCATTTAGTTGGAAATTCTTTAACTGCTGGTCTGAAACATTTACAACATATGTATAGATGAGTCGATAGATTGGCTCACTAACTGTTTGCCCTTCAAAAGTACGGACATGGATTTCCTTTAATCCCTGTAAATCCATATTCGTTTCTTCTTTCACCTCACGAATCGCAGCTTCTGCTGGAATCTCGTTAAATTTCACTTTCCCCGCTGGCACATTCCATACACCGGGAGCTACGACCGCTTCGGTTGAACGCTTGGTTAACAAGATTTTGTCTTCGTGCACTAAGATGACCTCTACTGAAACGCGATAATTCGGATGGTTGTTCATATACATTCTCCATTTCCTTTGATAAATATAACAATCACTCATGATAATTTATTCATATAAAAAATGCCGCGCTCTTGAAAGCATCGGCATTCGAAATTTACTTTGAAAATGTTTTAGATCACTTTACCAGTTGGTCGATATTGTTCGGAAACAATAAGGTCATCTTCTACAAGTACATATGGATGTGTCTCCATCAAAAATGTTTTAACATACTCAGGCAATTTCTCCCCATCGTAAGCACAAATTAATGGAAACGATAGTGCATTTACTTCTCCATCTACTATTTTCTCAAAATCTTCAATGAGATACAGAGGTTCTTGCATTGAGGCCCATTCTACATGTGCCCATGATCGGAATGCCGTGTCATTTTGAATATATGATTGAACCACTTTTTTAAAATATTCATGTATGGCAGGTGGGTGATAACTGCCACTTGAAAAGTAAAAATCTAAGCTGTTCACATAGTGAACAAGCTCCAACTGGGCTTTCGTATACTTGCCACTCAGTTCTTTTTGAATCATAGGATAAAGACGTGCATTTTCAATCAGAATAATGTATTCACCAGCAACAATTCCATCATGAATATAATTCAAAATTTGCTTCATATAATCTTCTACTTCATGAAAAGAATACAGAACATGCACATTCCTTTGGTCTTCAATCAACTGATTCATTTTAGTACTCATAGAATCATTCCTTCACTCTACTTTTTATTAGTTAAGATTATACTAGAAATTTCTAAGTAGAGCAATGTAACTGTCTAAATGTTCCAATTATTAATACATATATCATATACATACGAACACCACAAAATTATAATACGTTTGAGATATCTATTTGATATGGGATAGTAGATTATGGTTTATTTCACAAAATAATAACCCTCTTTTTCAAGAGAGTTCACTTGATTCATGAATTGATTATCTTGCTTTGATTGGGATACCTTGTTTTTTTTGAAACGGGAATTTCCCCATTACTCCAGCAACGCTGCTAATAGCGAACACCGAAAATAGTGCAATTGGAAATGCAGATTTTCTAAGGCTATGTTGTGTCATCAAGTGACCTCCTTTTTCATCTCATTTAATTTGAGTGTAATTGCACTATATGAAATAAAAGTGAAGGACATGTTAAGGAATGTGTAGGAAGGGTAAAAAATTTTTGACAATGGAATTTTCTGTTTTCGTGGTAAACTACTACCATATACAGGTTGAAACGAGGTTTAAGAATGATTCGAACATTTGGTGTTACGGCTGATAGCCAATTGGAAATGGATTTTCCATTAGAAGAACTTCATAAAAAATCATTCGAGTGGTACTGGGTCGATTTTGATCAGCCAACTCAGGAAGAATGGACCTTGTTAGATTCTTTCTTTCAATTTCATCCCCTTGCGATAGAAGACTGTTTGCATCGATTGCAACGTCCGAAAGTCGATTTTTATGGTGACTACCATTTCTTTGTCGTCCATACGATGAATGAAGAAACACTAGAAGCTGAAGAGTTAGACTTATTTATTGGCAAAAACTTTGTCGTGACTTTCCATCATACGCCCGTTGAAGAGTTAGATTTGGTTCGGGAGAAACTACAAAGGGATTCTTCATTTTGGGAGCGTGGATCGATTTACGCCATGTACCAAATTCTCGATAAAGTGGTCGATTCTTATTTCCCATTAGTTTATAAGATTGAGGATCATTTAAATGAAATTGAAGATCAAATGACTTTTGATATGAAGCACTTTTCGATGGAGTCTGTTTTTGATATGCGCAGTGATTTATTGTGGTTAAGACGAACCATTTTGCCGATGCGGGACCTAATGTATCGTGTGTTAAGTTCGAGTCGGTTTGATTTGCAAGGACATGAGAGAGCCTATTTCGCTGATATTTCCGATCATCTTGTTAAACTAACGGAAATTGTGGAATCCAACCGCGAATTGACGGCAGATATTCGAGACAGTTATATGGCGATGAACTCGAATCGGATGAATCGAATTATGATGATTTTAACGATTGTCTCATCTATTTTCATTCCCTTAACGTTCATCGCTGGTGTGTATGGTATGAATTTTGAAAACATGCCTGAGCTCAATATGGAGTATGGTTATTTCTTTACTCTTGGCGCGATGATTTGTATTGGACTTGCGATGCTTGTGTGGTTCAAATACAAGGGCTGGATGAATTTATTTAAGCAATAAGAAAAACGGGGTTGTTTCAAAAGTCATTTAGCGACTTAGAGATAATCCCTTTTTTATGTGGAGTGATTTTCGTTTCAACGCACTTTCATGTTTCGAAGCTAGCGTAGCGATGCAGAAACAGACGGACGCTTTCCGCGGGCATGGCTTCAGTCTCCTCGTCGCTTCGCTTCTGTGGGGCCTTTAGCTCATGCTATTCCCGCAGGAGTCGCCGTCTTCCACTACAATCCCTCACTTACAATAAATAGGGATTTTCAAACTGTATGCCAAAAAATCAGGATAGTAAAAGTCTCTTTTTTTATTTCAGGTTAAATACATATTGGAGAACCACATTCATTAGCTAAAGCATACGTAATTTGAAACTAATGTGCGTTCACAAAAATCATTTCGAATAGCCCATTACAGTTCCTTGTATCCTCTCAACTGGTAATAAGCCAAAATCTTTGCTGTCTGTTCCTCGCCACCATTGATCAACTAAAACAAATACGGTGCCTTCTTCTACGTGTACTGGATTCATTTCCGTTTTGAAATACCTCTTCAGCCCATCAACATCTTCTATCCTATTTAGATCAGTATGTTCGAAGTATTCTTCTTCTGTAGCTCCTCTTACGGTAGCCTCTCCATAAAAGGTATCCAATTTTTCATGATTTATATAAACGTGACCATACCTAATCATGACTGTCTCTCCAGGTAATCCGACAACTCTTCCTAAATAGTTTTCTGGAATTCTGGGGTTTTTCTTAATTGCCGAATCAAGCATTTTGTAATAAACAACATCACCGCGCTCAAGAGTTTCATCATTTGGATTTACTACTAATTCACTGTGTGTTATTGAATCATAATCATGATTTCCCCTATCCATAGCGTCTGAACCCCATTCCACCAACAAGTGATGTTCTTCTGGTGT
>JAHIWI010000290.1 GCA_018816185.1 Bacillota bacterium | reverse complement strand
GAGGGGGCAGTAAAATTACGTGAAAATGCCCGCATGTATTTCATTGTTACGATTGTATCAACAGTTGCCTTCCTGTCGGTGGGAACGTTAACTTCACTGTCTTCCTATACCGGCCAATACAGAGATTTAAATCCATTAGGACTCATATACTCAAGTGAATTAGATAATCCATTAGAGCGGCAGCATATTCGAATGTTAACGAATGAATTAGAAGATGAAGGATTATCTTATTCTATGGTTCCTTTTTTAATAAAGAAACAAACTTCTTCTTATACGCAATTTGAAGTGGAGATTCTGAGAGAAGCTGACGTCAATAGCTTAGCTGTTGCTCAAGGTCATCCGTTAATTAATTTAGAATCTGGGGAAGCCATGTTTATTCCATATTCCGAAAATGCTTTAACGATCTTAGAGAACAGTAGTATCCAAACTGTATTAGAGGAAAGCAATGTACCCATCACAGTAAAAGGTGTCTACCCTAGGATGCTGTTTCCTTCTATGATTTTGGGGGCAAATGTGGTCGTTGTTAGTGACCAGGATTACGCGTTAATCGTTGCACCATTACAAGGTCAATCGATGAATGATTCAATGTTTAATTTTTATGCATTTCACATTCCTGAATGGGAACGAACAAAGTCGATTGGACTTGATCTAGATTCTCAGATGACTGAATCCATTTATCAAAACCAATTAAATGACTTACCTTTTTTCTTTGAGAACCCAGGGTTAAACTATTCAATTATACGAGCGACGTTTTCATTGTTATTATTCACAGGATTGATGGTAGCTGCCGTATTGTTATTAGCAGCTGGAAGCTTTATTTACTTTAAATTGTATACAGGACTCGAAAGAGACAAGAAGCAATTTGCTGTGTTAAAACGAATGGGATTGACGGATCAAGAAATGATTAATATCGTCAATCGACAGCTTATTCCACAATTTTTCTTGCCGTGGGGGATTGCCATGCTTCATAGTGCATTCTCATTTCTTTCTTTGCAAGTTATTTGGAGTGACTTAGCTGATGTGTCAATTCTTTTTGAGATGGCACTTGTTTTAGTCGCTTTTACATTCATTCAAGTCGTTTATTATTTCTTAATCAGATGGCGTTATATAGCACACGTAAAAGCATCCTGAGAAATCGGGATGCTTGTTGTATTGTCTGAAGATTTCTTATATAATGAAATCATTGAATAATGAATGAGTATTCATTCAACGACTAAGGAGAGATACCGATGAATTTAGTTCAACGTGTGAGAGAGACATCATTAGAACAACCAACTAAAACAGCCTATCACTTTATGGGTAAAGACACTTCTTATGCTGAGTTCGATCAGTCAATTGCTAGATTTGCTTCAGCTTTGCGAGAATTAGGAGTAGAAAAAGGGGATCATGTTGCTTTCTTATTAGGAAATACACCTCATTTTTTAATTTCTTTGTATGCATCTATGCGTTTAGGTGCAACAGCCATTCCAATCAATCCAATTTACACGCCTGATGAAATTTCATACATCATACATAACAGCCAACCAAAAGTAATTATTGCTTTGGATATGTTATTGCCATTAGTTGAAAAAGCTTCCGGTGCATTCCCATCAGTAAGTAATTATGTAATTTGTGAAACGATGCCAGAAACGACTGAAAAACTTGCTGGTTTACCGGAAGAACTGCGCAACAAAGTTAAATCATTTACACAGCTTGTGATGTCGTCTTCTCCGGATGCACTTCCTGTTGAAGTGGCACAAAATGATACCGCTGTCATTCTCTATACGTCAGGGACTACGGGTCGTCCAAAAGGAGCTATGCTTACACATGAGAATTTATTCTCAAATGCTCGCGACACAGCAGATTACTTAGGATTCAATGCTGACGATCGCGTTCTCGCGACATTACCTGTATTCCATGTATTCGCTTTAACGGTAGTGGTTAATGCACCATTACTAAAAGGAGCGACCATCTTATTGGTTCCACGCTTTACGCCTAAAGATGTTTTTGAAACGGCTAAAGCTCAACAAGCAACAGTGTTTGCTGGTGTTCCGACGATGTACAACTTCTTGTATCAAACTCCGGACTCAGATGTATCTGACTTCTCGACAATCCGCATAGCTATTTCAGGTGGTTCATCACTACCGGTTGCTTTGCTACACAACTTTGAAAATAAATTCAATGTCCGCATTTCTGAAGGATATGGCTTATCAGAGGCTTCACCGGTTACGTGTTTCAATCCACTGGATCGAGATCGTAAAGCAGGTTCGATTGGAACGTCTATTTCAAATGTAGAAAATCGTGTCGTTAATGAATTAGGTGACGATGTTCCCGTTGGTGAGGTGGGAGAACTAATTGTCCGCGGACCTAATGTCATGAAAGGGTATTACAACATGCCTGAAGAAACTGAAGCGACAATTCGTGGTGGATGGTTATACACAGGCGATCTTGCGAAAATGGATGAAGAAGGATACTTCTTCATTGTTGATCGTAAAAAAGATTTAGTTATTGTAGGTGGCTATAATGTTTATCCACGAGAAGTGGAAGAAGTGTTATTCGCTCATCCAGACGTGGTAGAGGCTGCTGTTATTGGCATGCCTGATGCTGACTTTGGAGAAGCGGTTCATGCGTATGTTGTGGTTAAAGATGCGAGTGTGACAAGTGAAGACCTTCATGCGTACTGTGCAGAGCACTTAGCGAAATACAAGATTCCTAGACAATTCGAGTTTTTAGAAGAGTTGCCGAAGAATACGACAGGAAAGATCCTTCGTCGTTCATTAAAAGACCAAGCTTTGGCTAAATAAAGAAGAAAGGGACTGTCTCAGAGATAGTCCCTTTTTCATGTAGTGATTTCCGTTTCAAGGAACTTTCATGTTTCGAAGCTAGCATAGCGATGCAGAAACAGACGGACGCTTTCCGCGGGCATAAAAAACACCCATTCCAAATGAATGGAATGGGCTAATCTCTATAGCATTTTTTCCAAAGCCATTTTAGCTTCGAGAGCTGTTTTATCATCAACTGTAATTTGGTTTATAATACGACCCTCTACAAGCTCTTCTAACGCCCATGTTAAGTGAGGTAAATCAATTCGGTTCATTGTTAAACAAGGGCACATAAATGGATTTAGTGAGACGATGTCACGGTCTGGATAGGTAGAAATCAAACGATTTACCAAGTTCATCTCTGTACCGATTGCCCACTTAGAGCCCGGCTCAGATGCTTCAATCATATCGATTATATATTTCGTTGAACCTGCGTAATCAGATGCTTGAACAACTTCATATGTGCATTCAGGATGAACCAGGATATGACGCTCTGGTTCTTTTTCTCGTAAGTTGTCAATATGCTTTGGCAAGAAGTTCATATGAACGGAACAATGCCCTTTCCATAAAATAACACGGACATCTTCGAGCGCACATTGCAGCTCTAATTTTTGTTTGATTGGATCCCAAATCGCCATTTCTTCTAGTTTAATACCAAGTTTGACTGCTGTATTTCTGCCCAAATGCTGGTCGGGTAAAAACAGCATTCGTCCTTTTTGAGTAAGTGCCCATGACACCATTTCTTCCGCATTCGAGGAAGTAACCGTTGCGCCTCCATTGCGTCCAACAAATGCTTTAATGGCAGCGGTAGAGTTCACATACGTAAGGGGGATAATGGTATCTCCAAACACTTTTTGCAATTCAATCCAAGCACGTTCAGTTTGATCGATATTCGCCATGTCCGCCATCGAACAACCAGCTCGCATATCAGGTAAAATAACGGATTGTTCGTTTAAAGTTAAAATATCGGCCGTCTCAGCCATGAAATGAACACCACAGAAAATAATATGGTCAGCAGTTTGTTTAGCTGCAATTTGCGAAAGTTGAAGGGAATCACCCGTAGCATCTGCGAACTCAATCACTTCGTCTTTTTGATAATGATGGCCTAATATATATATACGATCTCCGAGTAAGGCTTTTGCCTTTGTAGCCCTCACATGTAATTCTTCAGTTGTTGCTTGTAAATAGCTTTCTGGCATGGCATCGCCAAGGGCTAAATCTGATAGTAAGGATATCATGCAAATACTGCCTCCTTATGCGATACCGCCAAATTCATGCTGATATCTAAATTACTTACGCTATGTGTTAATGCGCCAATCGATATAACATCCACACCAGTTGATCCGTAACTTGCTAAGCTTTGTAAATCAATACCACCAGATGCTTCGGTAATAATCGTATTTGGTATAAGTTGTACCCATTTTGAAATCATCTCAGGTGTTTGATTATCCAACATAATAATGGATGGTTTGGCTTCGATTGCCTCAAGTAGTTGTTCTTCTGTTTCTACTTCGACCTCAATCGCCACGGTATGTCCGACTTTCGAACGGACTAGCGTCACTGCACGAGAAATAGAACCTGCAGCTGCGATATGGTTATCCTTTAACATCACCGCATCATACAATCCATTTCGATGGTTCAATCCACCACCCATACGAACTGCATATTTTTCGAACATCCGTAAACCTGGAGTTGTTTTTCTCGTATCTACAATTCTCGTATGTGAAGAGTTTAACGTCGTAACGCAGGAATGAGTCAAGGTGGCGATTGCACTCATACGCTGAACCAAATTTAAAAGGACTCGTTCGCCGGCTAATAAAGACCCGACAGAACCTTTAATACGAACAATCGCTTCACCAATCTCCACGCGTTCTCCATCTTGTTTCAACACTTCAACTTCAATCGTAGGATCTAATAACTCATAGCCCCATTTAAAACACTGAACACCGGCTAAAATACCAGCTTCT
>JAHIWI010000289.1 GCA_018816185.1 Bacillota bacterium | reverse complement strand
CTTTTTAATTTGTGTTTCACCATATTCAACGGAGTAAACGTTTTTAACACGCTCAACACGTTGAGCTACTGCCTTCGTTTCAAGTGGATCTTTTGCTTTTACATAAAAGGCTGCTCTTAAAGGATTATTTTGTTCAGATAATCCCATATTTTCGCCGAAATCTTTAATTAAATCTTCAAGTTCAGCTTCTTTTGTGGAATAAACCACTGTGCTAACACCGTTAATTGACTTAATGTCTTCCTCGATCTGAGAAATCATAGCGTCATCTGCTGTCAATTCAACAAGCACTTTCATTTCTACATCTTTTTCTAAATCGTCAGCAACTTTATTTAAGTTCATCATAATCATGACGAATACGCCGACTAATAATAACGTAACGGTAACGGCACTTGCTGAAGCAAATGTCATCCAACTGTTTCGTCCTAAACTTTTAAAACTTTCACGGAAATGTCGTCCAAGTGTTCTAGCTTTCATAACCGTAATCACCTCCGTGTTCATCACGGACGATGAGTCCACCTTCAACTGCAATTACACGATGTCGAATGGTATTTACTATTTCTTTATTATGAGTGGCCATAACGACCGTAGTTCCGCGTCTATTAATCTCTTCAAACAAATTCATAATATCCCATGATGTTTCTGGATCTAAGTTTCCTGTAGGTTCATCCGCAATCATCACTTTTGGAACATTGACGATGGAGCGTGCAATGGAAACCCTTTGCTGTTCTCCGCCTGATAATTCTGTAGGAAACATTCTTGCTTTATGTTTTAAGCCAACTAAATCGAGCACTTCCATTACACGTTTGCGAATAACTTTTGGAGACTCTTCAATTACTTCCAAAGCAAAAGCGACATTTTCATACACGTTAAGACGTGGCAATAATTTAAAATCTTGAAACACAACGCCAATTTGACGGCGTAAATAAGGAACACGCTTTGACTTCAACTTAGCCATATCAATTCCGTTAATAATAATTTCACCGCTGGTCGGGCGTTCTTCTCGATACATCATTTTGATGAATGTCGATTTACCGGCCCCACTTGGACCTACAACATACACAAATTCACCTTGCTTAATTTCTACATTAATACCGTTTGCAGCAACAATACCGTTTGGGTACTTTTTGTAGACATTCTTCATTGAAATCATATATTTGTAACCACCTATGTGTTTTTCCTAGCTGTCAGAATTTTTCCGACAAGCTCATTATAACAAGAATATTAACAAAATTTTATTACAGTACTATTACAATGTTCGATAGTAAATTATTGATATTCCTGCACTTCGATACTTTGTACTCATTTCCGACAGGCATAATAAGTCCTACTAATGACTAAAATTCGTCACATTTTCCAATTTCCCTTCTTTTTTCTAATAAATATTTTTTATTATCGATGAATAAAAATACAAAGTCATCAAATTAATACTATTTATGCTATTTTTTTATCGGTACATAATTGGGAATCTTAAAGTGAAAATTAAAATTAGTCTCTAATCTCTCATTTTAGGGGCTCTCAGTTTTGGGGGTTTTTCCTGAAAAGATAAAAATGTATAAAAAAAACTCCAAAAACGATATCTCGCCTTCGGAGTCTTAACCTTATTTTTTCTTCGATAACCATTCTGCAACAACTTCAGCTTCAGCACCTTCAATAATGTTTGCAGGCATTCCACCTTGTCCATTTTGAATGACGTTTAAAATTTCTTCTTCTGATAATCGAGATCCTACATTATTTAACGCCGGGAAATTACCTTGCCCTTCCAAATTACCACCATGACAAGTTGAACATTTGGCTTGAACAATTTTCTCAGCATCATGTGATTGTGTTACTTCTCCACCATTTTCTTCATTCGTTGGTGTCGCTTCTTCGTCTCCGCCACCACATGCTGCTAGCATAAGGGCTGAACCGAATAGGACAGCTAATAATTTTTTATTCATTTGGCTACCTCCCACAATCTATTTATTCCTAAAGTATACCATTTTCAAGCACGCTTGAAACCTTCACCAAGTACTTCGTATGCATCTGAAACAATGACAAAAGCGGAAGGATCCACTGCTTTAATAACATGTTTCAACTTCGAAAACTCCGTTTGATAAACGACAACTAGTAAAATCGGTTTCTCTGCGTCCGTATATCCACCGACAGCTGGAAGTTTCGTCACCCCACGGTTAATCTCCGTATAAATAGCATCCCGTATTTCTTCTTGTTTATTCGTAATAATATAAACCATTTTCGATTGGCTAAAACCAAGCTGAATAATATCGATTGTCTTCGTCGT
>JAHIWI010000288.1 GCA_018816185.1 Bacillota bacterium | reverse complement strand
TACAATTAATCTATTAACTCGAGCTGGTGCAGACGTTATTCATGGTCCATTAAGCAATATTCATACATCTGGACATGGTTCTCAAGAAGAACAAAAACTAATGCTTCGTTTAATGAAACCTAAATTCTTCATGCCAATTCATGGTGAGTATCGTATGCTAAAAATTCATACAGAACTGGCAATTGATTGTGACGTGAAACCTGAAAATACATTTATCATGGAAAATGGAGACGTTTTAGCACTTAGCCAAAATGAAGCTGCTGTTGCGGGTCGAATTCCATCAGGGGATGTATATATTGATGGTAGCGGAATTGGGGATATCGGCAATATCGTCTTAAGAGATCGTCGAATTCTTTCTGAAGAAGGACTAGTCATTGTTGTCATTAGTACCGATCAAGAACGACAAAAAATCGTTTCTGGACCAGACATTATCTCAAGAGGTTTTGTTTATATGAGAGAATCTGGTGCTATGATTAATGAAGCACAACATATGTTAAATCGTCATTTACAAAAAACAATTCAATCAAAGGCAACTCCTTGGTCTGAATTGAAAAATGAGATAACGGATGTACTTGGTCCATACTTATATGAAAAAACAAAACGCCGTCCAATGATTCTACCAGTCATAATGGAAGTGTAAATCAAACTTAAAAACCACAGCTTACACCTAATCTGGTGTTGGCTGTGGTTTTTGATTGATGATAAATAAAGATGATGACTACGAAGGTGGTCAACTTCTTCTTTCGCTTTCCGCCATCAAAAAAGAGAGAGCACGTGGCCCTCCCCTCATTTAGTGCATTGCTTTCTTTTCAAAGCGGATAATATCTGAATCGGCACCAATAACAATTAAAATGTCATTCAAAAGAATCTCTTCTGTTGCTTGCGGTGACACTAGTATTTCGGTTCCTCGCTTAATTGCTACGATATTAATTCCATAATTAGCACGGATATCAAGATCAATTAAGGTTGAGCCAGCCAGAAATTCATTTGCGATAATCTCCATAATGGAGTGCTCATCTGATAATTCCAGGTAATCTAGTACATTATTTGAGATCATATGATTGGCGATTCGAATGCCCATATCACGTTCAGGATGCACAACTTGATCGGCACCTATTTTACGTAAAACTTTTTCGTGGTAATCATTTTGAGCTTTTACCGTTATTTTATTAACACCAATTTCTTTCAACATTAATGTGGTTAAAATACTGGATTGAATGTCTTCCCCAATCGCCACAATTACATGTTCAAAATTACGGATACCTAGTGATTTTAAAACCGATTCATCCGTTGTATCCGCTACAATTGCTTGAGTCGCAATCGACGCAAACTCATCTACTCGATCTGAAAACTTATCAATAGCCATAACATCTGCGCCTTGTTCAATAAGTTCTCTTACGATGCTCCCACCAAATCGACCGAGGCCAATTACTACGAATTCTTTTTTCATCTTTCAACCTCCGTACTTAACGAATGAGCATAGTGTACCACAACTATTTCAAGCACTCAAACTCAATTTACATCTGTTGAAAATTGAGACATCACTAATTGATGATAATGACCTTTTTCCGTCATTAGGGAATCATGATTGCCTGATTCTAATACTCGACCATGTTCTAACACAATGATTTGATCTGCTTCACGAATCGTAGATAATCTGTGAGCGATCATAATCGCTGTACGATTTTTCAGCAATGTTCGTAATGCTTCTTGAATTTGTAGTTCTGTTTCCGTATCAATTGACGCGGTAGCTTCATCTAAAATAATGATACGTGGATCTGCCAATAAAGCACGTGCAAACGAAAGCAATTGACGTTCTCCAACAGATAGAATATTCCCACGCTCTTCAACTTCCGTTTCGTAACCGTTCGACAATCTCTCGATGAATCGATTAGCTCCCACAGCTTCTGCTGCTTTAATTACTTCTTCATCAGATGCATGTGGATTTCCAAAGCGAATGTTTTCCATGATCGTACCAGAAAAAATGAATGTCTCTTGTAAGACAATACTAATTTGTTCTCTGAGTGAACTTAAGGATAGGTCACGAATATCTGTACCATCCATTCTAACCACACCACTAATTGGATCATAGAATCGTGCCACTAAGTTCGCAATCGTTGTTTTACCTGAACCAGTGTGACCGACTAATGCAACGGTCTCCCCTGCTTTCATGTCGATTGAAATTCCTTTAAGAGCTAATCGGTCTGATTCGTATCCAAATTCAACTTTTTCAAATTCGATACGTCCTTTAATTTGTTTGACTGAAATCGCATTTTCTTTTTCATGGACCAACGGCTGTTCGTCTAAGAATTCAAAAATTCTTTCTGAAGAAGCCATCCCCATTAATAATTGGTTATACACTTGCCCTAAGCGAGAAATTGGTTCCCAAAACATCCCTAGGTAAAACGCAAATGACACAAATTCCCCTAAATCCAACTGACCATTTTGAATTAAATACGCACCATAAATGATTAGGACAACTGACCCAATTGCATTCGTCATTTCAACAAAAGGTCTAAACATGGAGTTCTTTTTCGTTGCAACTCTCCATGATTCGAAACTCTCTTCGTTAATCCCATTAAAGAACGCCATATTCTCATCTTCTTGAGTAAATGATTGAGTAATGCGCATTCCTTGTATACTTTCATTTAAATGTGAATTAATTTTTGCTTGTTTCATTCGCACATCTTGCCATGAACGACGGATGTTTTTTCTCAATGTCGTTGAAATAAAGAACATCAATGGCAGTATAACTAATACGGCTAATGCTAATGGTGGACTTAAAGTAAAGAGAATAATCAACACACCAGCAAGTAATAAAATATCCATTAATAAATTGATGACACCATTCGTAAACAACTCTTGAAGTGAGTTAATATCATTCATAATTCGTACTAATATGGATCCAGCTGATCGCTGGTCAAAAAATCGATGCGAAAGCCATTGAACATGTGTAAATAAATGCTTCCTTAAATCATAGATGACGTTTTGACCTAATTCGTTCATCCATTGAATTCGAAATCGATTCGCAACAGTGTTAATAACATAAAGTACGGCAATTATACCAACGAGAATTGATAAAAATTCTGCATCTTTATTTGTAAGTGCTTGATCAATAACGTAAACCCCTATTAAGATGGGAATCAATAACCGGATTAACGTCGTGATTGTTACGGCGATAAATGCTTTTGGTAACAAATTTTTCGAATACGGTTTTACATATGTGAACAATCTCGCAAGCTGTTGCCAGTTAAATGGAGCATCAATTGCTTCATCTGTTGAGTAGCGGAATCGCTTTAGTACACTTGGATTTATTTGTTTTGTCATGATGATTCCGCCTTTCTATGCGTAAACATTGTCTAATTGGTCTTTGTATTGAATTTCATAAATTCGTTTATATAGTCCTTCTTCTTGTATCAATTCATCATGTGTTCCCCGTTGCACAATTTTCCCATGCTCGAACACAATTAGTTCATCTGCGTGTTTAACCGATGAAATCCGATGAGCAATGATGAACGTTGTACGTCCTTTCATTACTACTTCTAATGCTTCTTGAATATGAAGTTCTGTTTTCATATCAACTGCACTTGTCGCATCATCTAATACTAAAATGGCTGGATTTTGACATAATGCACGTGCAATAGCAATCCTTTGTTTTTGTCCTCCAGATAAACCTAGACCACGTTCTCCTAACATCGTGTCATAGCCTTTAGGCAACTCCATGATGAAATCATGCGCATTTGCACGTTTTGC